>JAFGBE010000041.1 GCA_016933315.1 Candidatus Auribacterota bacterium | reverse complement strand
CTGCCAGTTTGACTTTACCGCATTCCTGCTGTTTTCCCAATAATTCGCATATCCATCCTTCTTGTCCCTGAAATCAATCCAGGCGTGGGAAAACAGGTAAACAAACACAGGTTCCGCGGGACAATATATATATGTCTCCGGGCCCCTCTTCCTTACGGGCCGTTTCCAGTTATGCCATGCATCAGGGCTGACCGGATAAGTCGGAGAACCCATTGCAAGTATATACATTATCATTTCTTCCGCGGCCATACCCCACTCAGCGGTTAAAAAACCGCTCTCCGGAAGCCATCCCATTCGCAGCAGGCCTGTTTTTTTGTTATACATCCATTTCCATTCCGTTTTCCTGTACAGCTCCTCCGCCATCTTTTCTATTTCAGTCCCTTTGAAGTGCTCGCCGGCATGAAGGGCCCCTGCGAGAAACAACGCGGTATCAATGGAAGAAGCTTCCGATTTCCCGGCCCTTTTCCCAGTTTTCATATCGACAAAATGATAATAAAAACCTTTCTCGTTCTGGACCCTGTGTTTAAAAGTTTTCAAGATCTTTAAAATGCGGTTATAAGCATCTTCCCTGCTCAACCACCCTCTTTGCTCCGCGACACAAAAAACCGACAAGCCGAAACCGACCGACGCTACGCTGCAGGGCGAAAATTTAGTGCTCCTGTCTTTTATCAGGCCTGTATCAGGATCGGATTCATTCCAGAAAAAATCAAATGTCGACCTTTGTATCCGGTCAAGCAATTTATCGTCATCAAGTGTTGCTATGCTCAATGCCTCTTTTTTCCTGAGCTCTTTAAGCTTGTTTGCCTCCTCAATCCTCTGGGCGTAATAATCCGCAGGAGAGAAAAAAACAAAATCATCAAAATACAACACCCCTTCCTTATCAGTCACCCTGTTATCTTCAAAAACTATCACGAACTCCTTCATGTCTCTCCAGTCCGTGATGCCTTTTATCTCCTCCAGCGGAATTTGTATTTCCTGCCACCTGTCCGTAACACCGGAAATTATATAGCTGCCGACTTCTTCGGAATTTTTAAGCTCGATCTTGAACAACCTGCTGAATCCGGAGGCGCTGTCGCCTTTAACTTTGAATGCAAAATATTTATAGGGGTGCAGATTTGCGGAATTTAAATTTGTCCAGTATCCGTTATACGCAACGCGGGGCGAATCGACATCATATTCCAGCCTCAGCACTTTGTTGCCGTCTTCCTCGGCTATCTTGTATCGGCATTTCTGTGTAATATCCGTATTGTCCTTTTCCCACGTCCCGAGGGTCCCGCCAAGGCAATTAAGCATATAATTGTCGCTGAAATCATCCACGACCAGCATCTCTTCGCGCGGATTGCCGGCAGCTTCCTCCATATCCGCGTTACCGCTTCTTGATTTTTTCTTTTCCTTTTTTCTTTCCTCTGCGATCTTTCGGAATTCTTCTCTTGAATATTCCCTGCCTTCGAATTCCACGCGGCCATAAGTATCCTCTTCACAGGCTGCATAGAGAATACCCCCGGGAAACACACAGAACAACACGGAGAGAATAATTACATAACTAAATGTTTTCATAGCATTAATATAAACGTTCAGCAGTGTGGATATCGCTTTATCGCCCAATAAGCCAGTCAAAGAATCTTTTGATTCCGGTTTCGATGTTTACTTTCGGTTTATAACCCAATAATTCCGAAGCGAGCCCTATATCGGCAAAGGTCCTCTCGACATCCCCTTTTTGCGGGGGCATAAATTCAACTCTGGCCTTCTTGCCCGTAACTTTCTCGATAATCCGGATGAGTTCCCTGATATTAACCGGGTTTGAATTGCCCAGGTTGATTATTTTATAGTTGAAATCTATCTTGAAAACAGCCAGGATACCGCTCACAATATCATCGATAAAAGTATAATCCCTGGAAGAACTGCCGTCCCCGTATATTTCTACAGGCTTGTCTTCAATGATATTCCTCAAAAATTTATGGATAGCCATTTCAGGCCTTTGCCTGGGACCGTACACCGTAAAAAACCTCAGGCAGGCTGCTTTTATGCCGAAATTCTTGTGATACGCCCTTAAAATCTCTTCGCAGCAGAGCTTGGTAGAACCGTAAGGCGATTCAGGGCTTAAACCGGATGAATTTTCCGAAAAAGGCACCTCGGCGCTGTTTCCGTAAACAGAGGAAGAAGACGCAAATATTATATTTTTACAGCCGGAAAGGCGGCAGGCTTCGCAGATATTCGTGGTTCCGCCTATATTAACTTCTTCATATAATTTAGGGTCTTTGATAGACGGCCTTACACCGGCTCTCGCCGCAAAATGCACTACATAATCGAATTGCCCCGGCCCAATGACATTTTTTATTCTTTCAAAATCACGTATATCGGCTTCCACAAGCCTGAATTTCTTCTCTTTTGCAAAAGCGCTGATATTGCGGCGCTTAATAAGAGGATCATAATAATCATTGAAATCATCCAGGCACATCACTTCATTGCCTTCTCCCAGAAGCTTATCAATCAGGGAAGACCCTATAAAACCCGCGCCGCCTGTCACAAGAATTTTCATGTTTTTATGAAAACAACCTCTTTTCCGATTATAGCATCATAAATGGAAGATTGCCTAAAACTCCGGTCATGCCCGGCCTTTTTCAAAAACCTGCCACGCACAACCCATAATCCCGCCATCATTACCCAGCAAAGCCGGGACGATCTTCACCCTGTGGCGATACACCTGCATCACCCTTTGCCTCACGGTCTTTTTCACGGGGTTAAAAACCAGTTTGCCGGCTTTTGCGACACCGCCGCCTATCACAATTATCTCAGGATCAAGCAGATTAACCACACCTGCAAGGCACACACCGAGATATTTTCCCGTATCTTCCCATATTTTCAAGGCAAGTTTGTCTTTCTTGTTTGCGGCCATTGCAATATCCTTCGGCGTTATTTCCCCGAACCTGCCTTTAAACTTTTTCTCCAGAACCGAACCCGGATGCCGGCCAAAAAGCCTTATTAATCTCCGGACAATATACTTGTTTCCGACATAAGCTTCCACACACGCTTTTCCCCCGCAGGCGCAGGCCGGGCCGTTTACATTTATGGGCATATGTCCCATTTCACCGCCCGCCATAAAACTGCCCCTGTACAACTTTCCTTCCAATATCAGGCCGCTTCCAACACCTGTGCCCAATGTAATGCAGACGGCATTTCTCGTTCCTCTGGCGGCGCCGTAAGCATATTCGCCCAACGCCATCATGTTCGCATCGTTATCCACAAAAACAGGGACGTTAATCCTCATCCTGAATTCATCAAGGAGGTTTACGTCATTCCATCCTTTTATATTCACAAGAGCAAGGATTACTCCGTTAACCGAATCAATATGTCCCGGCGCGCCGACTCCTATTCCCGCGAATTCGTTTCTTTTTATATTCCTGAGCTCCATCAAAGCCTTTATGACGGACAGCGATTTATCCACCCACAAATCAAACCTGCCGAATTTTTTGGTCTCAAACAAAGACCTCGCCGCAATTTTGCCCTTTTTTGATATAATGGCTACTTTAGTATAGGTACCACCAATATCTATTCCGGCGGCAAACATAAAAACCTCCATTTTCTATCTGAGACTCAGCGCCTTCTCAGTGTTTTCGAAAATCTTATGTGAAAAAACTGCCCGGTCCTCTTTCCTCATATCTGCAATATAATCACATACATACGCCACATT
>JAFGBE010000040.1 GCA_016933315.1 Candidatus Auribacterota bacterium | reverse complement strand
GTTTTTTTCGAACCATAAGACCGCAAGGGATTTTGTCGCCTGGTCAAGCAGGAGCACAGCAACGATTATAAAAAGAAAAAGGATTCTTCTTTTGTTTATTTTCCCCTCTTTTTCATTAAGATTTTTTATGTCATCACAGCCTGTTTCCGGGCTGTTTTTTTCTTTAAGCATTTCGGCACTTTATATTATTTGTTTTGCTTCTCCATCTTTTCTTTGCATTCAACACAGTATCTGGCGTAAGCTCGCGCTTTTAACCTGGTTTTGTTTATATCCTGGCCGCACATTTCGCATTTGCCGAACGTGCCGTTCTCTATGCGCTCAATGGCATCCTGTATCTCATAAAGTATTTCCTGCTCCTTTTTCATAAGATCAAGGGTAAATTCCCTCTCAAAATTATCGGAACCCATATCCGCAAGATGCATTGAATAACCGGACAGGTCGCCCGAAGAATCCCTTTGAGAATTATTAAGGATCTGTTTTTCCATAGAAGATACATCGCCGGTGATCCTGGCCTGTTCTTCAAGTAACCTTTTCTTATACTGCTCGATCTCTTTTTTTGTCAACTTTGCCATGTGCTTCCCCCGTTAATGAATGTTTATTTTTCTGTTATAACCTTAAAGCACCTTTCACAGATTTCCGGATGTTCTTTTATTGTCCCGACGGTCTTGCTGTAGTTCCAGCATCTGACGCATTTTAGGCCTTCCGCCTTCTCGATTTTCACTTCCAGCCCTTTTATGTCCCCCGCCCTGGAACCTTCCCTTTCGCTAAAACTTCTTATATCCACTTCGGAAACTATAAAAACCATTTTCAGCATATCAGAATAACCGCGCAGAAAATCTTCCAGTTCCTTATCCTCAACATACAAAACCGCTTTTGCCTGAAGAGAATTGCCGATCAGCTTATTTTTCCTCATCTCTTCAAGTAATTTATCGACTTCCGCTTTGACCTCTATCAGTTTTGCCCAGTCGGATTCTATCTTGCCGTTTATCCACTCCGGGGCATATGCCGGCCACCTGTTCATATGGACACTGGGATGCTTATCGGCAACATCGATATATTCCCATACTTCTTCGCAGGTAAACGAAAGAATCGGCGCAAGAACCATAGAAAGACTGACAAGAATTTTATGCATTACCGTCTGGGATGAGCGCCTCTCTACCGAATCTGCGCTGAAAGTGTACATCCTGTCTTTAAGAATATCAAGATAAAAAGAGCTCATATCAACGGCGCAAAAATTATGGACCTGATGATAAACCCGGCAAAAATCAAAATTGTCATAAGCGTTTGTCGCGCTCTGAATAAGCGCGGCGAGCCTGTCTAACGCCCATTTATCGACAGGCGTGAGTTTACTGTAATCAACGCTGTCCGACAAAGCGTCAAAATCGGAAATATTACCCAGCAAATAGCGGAAAGTGTTCCTGATCCTCCTGTAAGAATCCGATATCTGCTTGAGGATATGTTCGGACAGGGCGACATCCATCGTGTAATCAACGGATGAAACCCAGAGCCGAATGATATCGGCGCCGCGTTCTTCTATCACTTTCAGGGGATCAACGACATTCCCCAGGGATTTTGACATTTTTCTTCCTTCTTCATCTATAGTAAAACCGTGCGTAAGGACGGTTTTATAAGGCGCATTCCCATAAAGCGCGCCGGCGGTCAACAGCGAACTCTGGAACCATCCTCTGTGCTGGTCGGAACCTTCAAGATAAAGATCGGCGGGGTAATTAAGTTCCTCCCGCTGTTTCATAACAGCCGTATGGCTTACTCCTGATTCAAACCAGACATCAAGGATATCCTGTTCTTTAATAAATTCCCCGGACCCGCATTCACATCTGGTGTCCTCTGGGAGAAGCCTGGCGGCATCCCATTCAAACCAGATATCACAACCTCCGCTTTCTCTCATCAATGAAGAGACATGGTTGATTACTTTTTTCGATAATAAGGCCTTGCGGCATTTTTTACAGTAAAAGACGGGGATAGGGACACCCCAGTACCTCTGGCGAGACAGACACCAGTCAGGCCGGTTTTCCAGCATAGACGATATTCTGTTTTGCCCGTACGCAGGCAGCCACTTCACTGTTTTTACATAATCAAGCGTCTTTTTCCTTAAGTCATTATGGTCCACATTGATGAACCACTGCTCCGTGGCCCTGAAAATGACCGGACCTTTACACCTCCAGCAATGAGGATACGAGTGCTCCACCTCTTCAGACAGGACCAGAATGTTTCTGTTTTTCATCAGCTCTATAATATCTTTATTCGCGCTGAAAACATTTTTGCCGGCAAAATGTTCTACCTTTTTGTTAAAGCACCCTTTTTCATCAACGGGAGAATATATGTCGAGCCCGTATTTTAACCCGGTTAAGTAATCTTCCTGTCCGTGGCCGGGCGCGGTATGCACACATCCTGTTCCCTGCTCAAGCGTCACATAATCGGCAAGAACGACAGGCGACTCCCTGTCTATAAACGGGTGTTTTGCTCCTTTGCCTTCAAGGTCAGCCCCTTTAAAAGTCTTTAATAATCGGGGAGACAGGCCGGCCTTTCCGAAGAAAGCATCGGAAAGCTCGGTCGCTACAATCCATATCTCTCCGCCGGCTTCATACGCCCCGTACGAAAAAGACGGGTGCAAAGCTATCGCCAGGTTCGCCGGCAAAGTCCAGGGAGTGGTCGTCCAGATAACAAAATATACGTCTTTTTTTACGCCTATAAATTCGGAAACCTGCCTGTCCGCTTTAAATTTAACAAAAACTGACGGTGATTTCTTATCGGAATATTCCACTTCCGCTTCGGCCAGGGCGGTTTCACATTTTCCGCACCAGTAAATCGGTTTTAAGCCTTTATAGACATAGCCCCTGTCAGCCAATTCGGCAAATGAATCTATGATACTTGTCTCATATTCTGGATCAAGCGTGTAATACGGATGGCTCCAGTCTCCGAAAACTCCAAGGCGCTGAAACTGCGCAGACTGTATTTTGGCGAATTTCACGGCATACGCGCGGGCTTTTTTCCTGAACTCCGACTGAGGAATCTCATTTTTCGATATGCCCAGATTTTTAAACAACTGATGTTCAACAGGCAGCCCATGGCAGTCCCACCCGGGCACGTAAGGGCTCCTGAACCCTCTCATACTCCTGTACTTAACGATTATATCCTTTAATATCTTATTAAGGGCATGCCCCAGATGAATATCGCCGTTGGCGTAAGGAGGGCCGTCGTGAAGTATAAAATCAGGGTTCTCCCTCAAACCGGAAAGAATTTTATTATACACATCCAGTTTGTCCCATTTATGAAGTATATCAGGTTCTTTTTTAGACAAACCTGCCTTCATAGGAAAGTCCGTTTTGGGAAGATTAACTGTATCTTTATATTCCATAATTATAAAACCTGCATTGAACTGCGAATAATATCATCAGAAATTTTAAAAGTCAACACAAAAAAGGGCAATTACAGGAGTGATTTCAGCAGGTTTTCATTCGCTGTCCGGATAACTATTTTTTTATTGGAACAACCTCTGCCTCTAACAATTACAACATCTTTTCTCGGCAGCCCGAACCTTTCCGCAATCAGCGCTGTCAATTCATCGTTTGCCCTGCCTTCAACGGGCGGGGACTTAAGGCATATCTTCAGTCTTCCCCCGAGCACGCCCGTTACAGCCGACCTGGAAGAGCGCGTCACAACTTTGGCTTCAATTAAAAAGCCGTCTGCCGTCTTCTTGTAATAGGTCATATGACCCCGCTCACCAGAAGAATGAGCCTCTGAAGGACACCTGTTGCGGCCCATATAACAAATATCGCCACCATAGGCGAAAAATCTATCGGGCCGGCGAATAAACCGAACTTCCTGAAGATGGAAAGATATGGTTCCGTCACGTTAAAAAGAAAGGCGAAAAGGATGTTCTGATATGACACGGTAAACCATGAAATGATTATCCTGATGAAAATAAGCATGGTGTAAACCCTGAAAACCTTTATTATATCAGCCAGGGTTGAAATCAGGGCGCCGTACACAGAACCGGCGACGAAAGTAAATTTCCCCGTTTCAGCGGCAAGGAAACTGTTCGCTATAAGCAGCTTAAAAATAAGGGCTGTGATGACAACGGAGAAAAAAGCCGATGCCGCTTTCGCCGAATCCTTCTCGAAATACCTGCCTGAAACCCTGGCTATGGGCTGTACAAGGTCTTTAAGTATTCTCGAAATGTTATCATAGGCATTCCTGAAGCTTTCAATACAATAAAGAGCGGAAGAAACAAAATATACCATAAAGAAGAAGGAAATCGTGCCGTCAAACCCTTTTGCTATCACGGCAGAAACAGCCGGACGGGCGCCGGCATAAGTCACGGTTTTCACTTCTGCGATAAGCCAGAGCACCTTCAGCAGGAAAACCCCCGCCATGGCAAAAAGAGGCAGCAGCCTTGACGGCCAGTTAAACAGCATGTGCCTGACAAACCTGATTGGAGGCTCCGTTATCCTGACCAGAAAACCGAATGCCGGGTTGAAGTACATCTGCCCGGTAAAAGGTATCATAAACCTCAGATAAAGAATAAAACAGTATGCGTCTAATATCGTTTCCATCTTCATCCCGTTAAATGTTTTTTGACAATTCGCCGCTTCTCCTTTTCGCGGCGTGGACGGCTCTTTCTATAATATGGCTCAGCTTTTCTTCATGAAACACCTTAATGGCCTCTTCGGTAGTCCCCCCTTTGGATGTCACCTGTTCCCTCATCTCGGAAAGAGCCCTGTCGGAGGAATACATCATTCTGGAGGAACCTTCGAAAGTCTTCCTGACCAGCAGTTCGCTCGCTTTTAAAGGCAGCCCCGCCTTGACGGCGGCCTTTATAAGTTCCTCGGCGAACAGGAATACGTAAGCCGGACCGCTGCCGCTGACAGCGGTAACGGCGTCCATATCTTTCTCTTCCACAACCACACAATCCCCTATCTTCAGGAATATGTTTTCCGCTTTTTTCAAATCGGCCTCCGTAGCATGCTTCCCCTTGCATATCGCCGTTATCCCCATTCCCAGCAAAGCCGGCGTGTTCGGCATTGCCCTTATGATGGACACCGTTCCAAGTCCCTTTTCCAGGTCAGCGGTTTTTATTCCAGCGGCTATGGATATAACAACCTTGCTTTTCAGGTTTATTTCCGAAAGGAAACCCAAAGCCTTTTTCATCTCCTGGGGTTTAACGCATATGATAATAATCTCTGTTTCCTCCAGTTTCCCGTTTTCGGGCGTGTGGACGGACGCGCCGAAATCCCTAGATACCTTTTCCGCTTTTGAGACATCCTTATCATAAACAACGAGGCGGCTCCCCTCCAGACGGCTGATAATAGCCTGTCCCATATTCCCTGTTCCGATAATACCTATCTTCATTTATTATCTCCTATTTGAATATTGCAGTCCCTATCCTGACCATATTCGCCCCCTCCTGGATAGCTACCTCATAATCCTGGCTCATCCCCATGGACAAATATTTCATCGGGAATATACCGCATAATTTCTCGAAATATTCCCGCGTCCGCCCGAAGACAGGCCTCACATCTTCGGGGTTCCCGGACAAAGGGGCCATTGTCATAAGCCCCGAGACCATTATATTTTTTAATGACAGGATTGATTCAAAACAACCATCCAGCTCATCGTGGGAAAACCCGAATTTGCTCTCTTCGCCGGAAGTGTTAACCTCCAGCAGTATTTCCTGTTTCACCCCGGCAGAAAAGCTTCTTTTGTCGATTTCCCCGGCCAATTTCAACGAATCAACGGATTGGATAAGGCCAAACAACCCGATGGCATCTTTCGCCTTTCTGGACTGCAGGTGGCCTATCATATGGAATTCCATACCTTCAGGCAAAAGCGGTTTTTTTTCAACAACCTCATCCAGCCTGCTCTCCCCGAAGATCCTGTGCCCTAAATTAAACAATTCCGTCATCCTGCCGGCGCCGACCGTTTTCGAAACGGCGACAAGCGTTATGTCGTCCGCCCTTCTCCCTGTTTTAGCCGCGGATGAAGCGATCCTCTCTTTAACTTCCAGATAGTTTTCAGACAAACTCATAAGTGGAATTATAATGCATTTAATATTAAATTACAAACCAGGATCATCCGGGGCATAACGCTTTATCTTTCTCCTCCGACAACAATTTTTCATCATAGGGGGAAATGATGTTATTCCATGGAAGTGTTTCGCCGGGCTTATATTCCCTTGAAGCGCATTCTTCGGCATCCTTAACGCCGATTCTCCCGGACTTAAGGAATTTTGTCATTTCCCTGCCGCTTCTCGAAAGAGCCCCCTGTATAACAGAAGTCCTGATATCTTCAAAAGAGACGCTTTTAATCTTCAGTTTTTTCAATATGTCAAGCACATCGGCGCGCGTCCGCGCAAGTTCACGGCGGGACATCATCCCCAACCGCTGGAAAGGGGTATGCGGCTTGGGCACAAATGCGGAGAAGCCGACGGATATATTCACAATTCCGGCGGCCTTTTTTACAAAATCACGCAAAAAATCAATTCCGTCCCCAAATGGGAGACCGAACATAAAGTACAGCTTGACGGACTGAATGCCTGACTGGCGGCATTTTTCCAGATTTTCGAAGAATACGGCATTATCAAAATTTTTATTCAGCCTGCGGCGCTTTTCGGGATCGGGGGTTTCAGGGGCAACCGTTAACTGCTTTATCCCCCCCTTCACTAAAAGTTCCAGGGTTCGGATGTTTAACCTGTCCGCCCGGGCGCTGGAAATCGAAAAAACGGCTTTTTCGCTTACCAGCTCTTCCATTATACTTTCAATATCCGGATGGTCAAGCACCGACGGGCCCAAAAGCCCCACTTTCTGACCTTTTTTCGCGCCTTCAAGGGCGTCAGCTATTATATCTTCCTTAAGCCTGAACCTGCTTTTCCCGCACAACCATTTAATAAGGCAAAACCTGCAGTTCCAATTGCAGCCTCTCGCCACTTCGACCAGCCACATGTTAAACTGGGCTTTCGGCGATATAAAACAGGAACACGAACGCCGAAGCAGGGAAACGTCAGCTGCCTGCGGCGCGCATCTTTTCTGCGGATCCGATAAAGGGACAAGACACCCGTTGATTCCGGAAATAGAGGAAAGCGCGTCTTTTCTGCTTTTGCCTCTCGTGTTCAGTATTGCCTCGTACATAGCGTAACCGCCGGCTTCAAAATCCCCCGCCCAGAAAACATCTATGATTTCGCTCAGGGGGCCCGGGTTCATTGAAACACATATGCCCCCCGCGGTTATCAGCGGGTCTTTTCCCGTCCTGTCTTTTGATAACAGCGGTATCTTCGCGCTCTCAAGTATCCTTATTATCTCGAAATACTGCAATTCGAAACTTAAAGAGAAAGAAATGACGTCAAAATCGGACAAACGGGCGCCGCTTTCAAACGAATACCCTTTTGACGGGTTTGAAAAGGCCCTCTCACACCTTATGTTGTCATGGATGTTAAGATAACGGTATATCAGCTGAAAGCCGAGGCTGCTCATACCGGCGGAATAATCGCCGGGATAGACCAGAGCTACAGACAAATCACCGTATTTTTTTGCGGGAAGACCTGTTTCGGAATCGAGGAATTTTCTGTTATCGGATAGTTCTTTCCAGGGCATGACTTATGAATCGTCCAGAATACGGTTTGATTCATCAAGGTAAATCCCCTGAAGGTTCATTTTGAGCATTTCAGGAGAATCGGATTTGGCAAGCCCCTCCTCAAGGGTGATTTTCTTCGATTTTATCAAATCAATCAGAGACTGGTTAAAGGTCTGCATGCCATCGTCACGCCCGATTTCAATCGCATCCGGTATCTTATTGAGTTTATTCTGGATAACAAGCTTTTGAACCGTTTTATTGTTCAATAGTATTTCGACGGCAGGAACAACACCCGACCCATCGGGAGTTTTTATCAGCCGCTGGCAGATAACCGCCTTTAAATTAAAAGCAAGCTGCTGCCTTACCTGATCCCTTTCGCTCGAAGGGAAAAGATCCATTATTCTGCCGAACGCCTGGGAAGCATTCGCAGTGTGAAGGGTGCTGAGAACCAGGTGCCCCGTATCGGAAGCTCCGACTGCCGCGGTAAAGCTGTCGGCATCACGCATTTCGCCTATAAGTATTACGTCCGGATCCTGGCGCAGCACATTTTTCAGCGCCGTATAAAAGCTTTTGGTATCCAGCCCGACTTCACGTTGATTGATAACGCATTCCCTGTCAGCGTGAAGATACTCTATGGGGTCTTCAAGCGTAACTATATGGCGGCGCTCATGGGAATTAATATAATTAACCATCGCCGCCAGGGTGGTTGATTTTCCGCTTGAGCTTGCCCCGCAAACCAGGATAATACCCCTCTGAAAAAGCGAAATCTGCTCAAGGACCCCGGGCAGCCCCAGCTGTTCGAAAGAAAGGATATCCGTCCGGACATGCCTCATCACAATACCTATGCTTCCGCGCTGGTAAAATATATTTGTCCTGAACCTGCCGACTTCGCTCTCGCTGTAGGCAAAGTCAATTTCATGTTCATCCATAAGTTTCTTCCATTGCCCCTCTGTAGTAATAGACCGGGCAATGCTCATGGTATCTTCGGGTTTCAAAACATCATACCCTGTTATCACTATCTGCCTGTTGATTCTCATTATAGGGGGCCTCTTAACCTTTATATGGACATCCGAAGCTCCCTTTTTTACAGCTTCCTTGAGAAGTTCTTTTATGTTTATCATCAGGAATCTCCTTTTTGCCGCAAAACTGCGATGCACCAATATTTTAAATCAATAAACCGATTCTAACAACAAAAAAAGGGGCGGGTCCACAGGCCCGCCCCTTTATATATTATAAAAAGCCTTATTGCTTCGTAAAATCGGAGATTCTCTTTCTCGCAGAATCGTCTATGTCAAGAAAATACAAGGCTGTGACAAACCTCTTGCGGCCTTTGTCGGATTTGCGGCGCGCAGGCGTAGACCGTACCACCACCCCTGAACAGCTGATAGAAGATTCATCTCTGCTTTTAGGAAGCAAAAACTCAACCTTCATCTCGCTAAGTTCGGGTAACTGTTTATTTAAAAGACAACTCAAACCCGAAGTGGTAATATCTATCGCTTCAGCGACAACATCGGAGCCGCTCAGCTGCAGCGAAAAATTCTTATCACTTCTTGATTCACGTCTTCTTTCACAACCATTTATATTAAGGTTCTCGTCCATAATAACTCGCTTATTAAATAACATACTAACATAACAATGTCAAGTTACCAAGAGAAAAAACTTGTAAAAAACACGCCTGTGATTTTTTCTCAACAGCTGTTTGAACCTGTATGCAAGCAGTATATTTTTTACTTTTGCGCAATAGGCGCGCAGGAACTGCGCTCTATGAGCTCCGTCTGCAATATTTTAGAAACAGGCGCCTGCAATTTGCCTTCTACAATGTATATCAGCATTTGAGCTGCGAGTTTCCCTATTTCATAAATGGGCTGCCTTACGGTCGTAAGCGGCGGGTCAACATACCTGGAAAGCCTTATATCGTCAAAACCTATAATCGAAATATCTTTGGGACAGTTCAGCCCTTTATCTTTTACCGCCTGAAGCGCGCCCACAGCCATTTCGTCATCCGCGCAAAAAATAGCCGTGATATCACTGTGGTCAGAAAGAAGGGCTCGGACCGCAAGATATCCTTCTTTTTCGGTAAAGTTCCCTGTTTTAATAAGCGATTTATCCGGCTTAATCCCGTTCTTTTTCAGCGCTTTCGCGTATCCGGCAAACCTGTCATTCGCATTCCTTGAATCTTCAGGCCCCTTGATAAACGCTATTTTCCTGTGCCCCATACCCAAAAGATAACTTGCCGCATTATAAGCGCCTTTTTCGTTATCACAATCCACAAAATTCGCTTTCTCTTCGCCTTCGGAATAATTATTTACAAGTATCCACGGTATATCGCTTTTCTCGAAAACAGCTACCAGCTCGTCATGTATCCTTGTCCCGACAAGAAGGGCGCCGTCAATCGCGCTTGCCTTGCTTACGTCTGAAACATCAAGCCCCTTCGTGGTTTCGCTCAGGAGCACTATTTTCAGCTCATAGCCGAGCTTACGCGCAGACTCTATAGCCCCGATAATGACTCCCGTAAAATAATCGCTGCTGAAAGCCGACGCCCTGAAAGGCATACATAAACCTAATACCTTGGTCCTTCTTGTGCTGAGGCTCCTCGCAATCTGGTCCGGAGAATAATTGCATTTCTTGATAATCTCGAATATCTTCCTTCTTGTCTCTTCCCTGACCTGGTTACGCGTAGAAGAATTGATAGCTCTTGACACAGTAGCTACCGAAACACCAGCCTGCTTCGCAACATCTCTTATTGTAACAGCCATAATTTTATCACTTAACTTCCAGTTTCTTCTCAAACTGGATACTGTTAAGTCCCTCCCTGATATATTTGTTTTTCATAAAGTTTTTCCATATCAGTTGGCTTCTGTAATTC
>JAFGBE010000039.1 GCA_016933315.1 Candidatus Auribacterota bacterium | reverse complement strand
TCATGCACCGTCGGCGGCAATGTGGCGGAAAATTCAGGGGGGCCGAGAGCCGTTAAATACGGGGTGACGGGTGATTATGTCTGCGGCATCAAAGCTGTCCTTCCCGACGGCACGGATTTCGCTTTTGGCGGAAAGATCGTGAAAAATGTAATGGGCTATGATATACCCTCTATACTGGTCGGCTCTGAAGGGACGCTTGCGGTATTCAAAGAGATAACCTTCAAGCTTGTTCCCAAACCTCATTTTGTTTCGGATCTCCTGGTGCCTTTTGCTTCTATAAGAGATGCGGCGCTTACAGTTTCCCGGATACTGCGCAGCAAGATTATACCGTCTGCGATCGAGTTTATGGATAGGAGCAGTATCGATGCGGTGGAGAAGCTCCTGGAAAGAAAAATGCCTTATGGAGAAGCGGGAGCGCAGCTCCTGATACAGCTTGATAGCTCGGATGGGGATGAAGCTGAGAAAATCTATGAAAAAGTCGGCGGGATATGCATGGAAAACAACGCGGAAGATGTGCTTGTCGCAGATAACAGCCAGATGAAGGAAAAACTCTGGGAAGCAAGAAGAAAAATAAGGGAAGCCATAAAACCGATAAGCCCTGTCAAACGGTCGTCGGATGTTGTCGTCCCGAGGTTTAGAATTCCGGATCTGCTGGAACGTATTTATCTGCTGCAGGATAAGCACGGGATAAGATTCATAAATTACGGGCATGCGGGCGACGGGAATGTCCATGTAAACATTTTAAAAGAGGGTATGGGAGACGGCGACTGGGACGCAAAACTGCCTGTTGTCCTTGATGAATTGTATGAAATAGTGGTGGGTATGGGAGGCGCTATTTCGGGGGAACACGGCATTGGAGTTGTCCAGAAGAAATACTTGAGAAAAGCCGTCGGAGACAGGGAGATAAGAATAATGACGGACATCAAGAAATTATTCGATCCCAACAATATATTAAACCCGGGCAAAATATTTTAAACGCGGGAGGGGATATGCAGTCATATGAAATCCTGAAGGAAGCGTTTGAGAAAGCAGGACCTAAAGAAGTAGCTTTGAAGCTCAACCTGTCACTGTCTCTTGTCTATAAATGGTGCGAGCCGTCTTCTGCCGGCGAAAGAGATAATCCGGCGGGGACCAGAAATCCGCTGGACAGGATCAGGGCGATATATGAGGTTACGAAAGACAGAAATATTATCAACTGGCTGTGTAACGCTGCGGGAGGCTCATTTATCGAAAACTATGCCAAGCCTGTTGACCCTGCCGGTGTTGTCACTACGATTCAGGTTATGATAAAGGAGTTTTCAGACCTGCTTAGGACCGTTTCGGACTCAATGAGGGATGACAGCAATATCGATGAGAAAGAATCCCGGCGGATAAGAAAGGAATGGGAAGAACTGAAATGTATCACTGAATCGTTTGTTACTGCCTGTGAAAAGGGCATATTCGGCAAAAACCGCGGTTGATGAAACTGCCGGTTCCTTGACAGTTAATGTAAAATATAGTTCTGATTTGCGCCAGAGTGGCGGAATGGCAGACGCGACGGACTCAAAATCCGTTGAGCTCCGGCTCATAAGGGTTCAAGTCCCTTCTCTGGCACCAGTCCCGCCGAAGGCGGGACAGAGCAATTGAGCAATAGAAAATAGAGTAATAGACAGCTGAGAAAATTCAATTGCGGTCTGTTTTCGATTTTCTATTTTCAAAAATAATTGAACCCCCTGCAGTTCAGGGCATCGGCTACAAAGTACGAGAGACGTAGGACGAAGGACGAGAGACGTGGGAGGAAAACGAGACGTAAATGGATAAAAATCATTCACTCAAAGTCGGTTTCAGCTTCGGGTTTACATCCGGGATAATAACTACCATAGGGCTTATGGTCGGGCTTCATTCCGGGACCCATTCAAAACTTGCCGTTATCGGCGGCGTTTTAACGATTGCCATTGCGGACGCTTTTTCCGATGCGCTTGGAATACATGTTTCCGAGGAATCGGAGAACAGGCATACAGCGGCGGAAGTCTGGATATCAACCGTTGCGACATTTATTTCGAAATTTGTTTTCGCGCTGACTTTTCTTATACCCCTGCTTCTGTTAAGGCTTGATATGGCTGTTATTATAAGCGTGATATACGGGTTTTCAATGCTTGGGGTCTTCAGCTTTATCATGGGAAAGAAACAGGGCGCGAATCCGTTCAAAGTCGCCGGAGAGCATTTATTGATAGCTGCAATAGTCGTCTTCCTTACCCATTTCACGGGGGATGCCATTTCAATGCTGCTGAAGTGCTGATTTTCCGTTGATTTCTTTTAAACCAAATGTTTGACTTATTTTGTATATAGTAGTAAATTATTAATGTAGATTTATTTCTTTCAGGGGGGATTGATGGAAGAAGATAAAGTAAAAAATGACAAAGCGAAATATTCCTACGCTTTGCTTGGGATTTCCATAGTTGTCATAAGTATGGCGCTGGTCTGGTCCAACATCCTCTACCAGAAAGAAAGAGAGAAAAACAAGGTCCTGGCTTACCAAATAAGAATTCTGGAAAGAAATATAAATACCCTCAAAAACCAGATGGAAAAAGTATCGGAACTTATAAGTTACTGATTAATTCTTCCGTTTATACCCGCGTTTGATTTGAACAATAGAGCAATTGAACACTACCTGCCTGCCGGGACGGAAGTCTTCACTTTGCCCGAATGGAAATATTAGTTTTGAAAATAGAAAATACTTGTCCGCCTTTGGCGGGGAGAATATCCTCCTGCGGCGGGCAAGGAACGCAACCGAAAATCTTATTTTTGTCTATTGTTCTATTTCTTGAATTTCGATTCTCTAATTTTTGGGGACGTGAACATTAGAAAATAGAGAATAGACCGCAATTGAGTTTTTTTATTGTTTATTTCTCTATTTTCTATTGCTCAATTGCTCTGTTCCACCTCTGGTGGAACTGGTGGAGGTAGGGGGAGTCGAACCCCCGACCTCTTGACTGCCAGTCAAGCACTCTAGCCAACTGAGCTATACCCCCTCCGTAAATTTCCGGAAATTACGTAATAATATTATAAAGATCGTCCCCCTGAGCGAAAAGAAAGTATATATTTGAAAGTTCAAATCGTCAAGATTTAAAAGGGGATTGGGCTTTATGGCGGATAGTCAGGAAGAGGGTCTGTCCTCACAGAGTCGAGTTTTTCTGTCTGGACCCATTCGCTGTGCCCGTCGCAGAAAGAACATGTCGCGCCGATACCGTGGTGAGATATCGCCCTGTTGATGAATGTGCTTCTGTTTTGCGCGTTTATCCAGAGGTAGTCGGCATCTATAAATAACAGCACCTCTTCAGGGGCCTGTATAATGGGAATGAATCCTTTCAGCCTTCCGACATCTGTTCCATGCCCTCCTTCCCAGTTAGCCGAATTGTCGCATCCTACAACTGATTCGTTCATGGCATACGAGCATTGTGTTACTGAGGTCTGTCCTGCCCAGCAGTAGAGGCCCTGGTCATTCGGGTTTTCGTCGGCGGGACAGATAAACAGCTCTTTCTGGTATTGGATATAGGGCAGGAGCGCGTCCATCCAGCAAATGCCTTCTTCCTCATCCATTCCCATGCTCCAGCCCCATCCGCAGTAAGGGAAGTGGTCGCTGTAATCCGTGGAATATATCATTGCGGCGTGTACAAGCTGTTTCATATTGCTCATACAGCTTATTCTTCTTCCCCTTTCCCATGATTGCCAGATAGCGGGAAAAATAAGTGACAGCAGTATGGAAACTATCGTAATCACCGACAATAGTTCTCCCAATGTAAATCCGTCTCTATGCAGATGCTTTCTCATAATATCAAAAACCCATTCTCTTTTTAAAAGAATGGGTCAAGAGCCTTAATACTTCGGTAACCCGGCTGCCATTCTTTTAAAAAGGCCCGCAGTTTTGCGCCCTGCCTTTTCAGGCAGTTTGCCTTTATCGGTATTATAGTATATTTGTCCTTCTATTAAAATATAACATTTAACAGGTTGCCCGGTCAAAGGGCATTTGCTTGATTTTTCACTATGCGGATGCCGTCCTTGACAAACCTCGCAGAAATGCTACAATATAAACAGGTATATTACCGGTATATTTTATGAGAAAGACAAAAAATAGCATAGGTTTTACATTAGTCGAACTGCTTGTCGTCATAGCTATTATAAGTATTCTTGCTTCTCTTATACTGCCTGCGATCAAATCCGCGAGGGAAGCCGCGGTATCCAGTGTGTGCCAGGGGTACCTCAAGCAGTTTGGATATGCCCTGCTGATGTATACTAACGAATGGAACGGCTATATTCCGGAAGCTTTCCTCTCAGGGGATACCGGATGGCAGGATGCGCTGCAGCCTTACACCAGGGGTGTTCCGTTCAGCAGCGGGCAGAATCCGGGAGGTGTCTATAGCTGCCCGTCCGGAAATCCCGAAAAAAATCCGCTTCATCCCACATGGGCTAATTGGAATTATATGATGAATGAATGTGTCGAGTTATACAGGATAGACAAGATACCTCTTGTTACGGATAAAGTTTTTGTATGCGACGGTTGGTATAATTCAATTGACCCGGAGTATGCGGATTGGGCGGGTGGCATGGAAAGCGCCGTCAGAAAAGCCCACAGGGGAGGCGTAAACTACCTGTATTGCGACGGACATGTTCACTGGAGCAAAAATATACCCCCGAAAGATCCGAACTGGAGATGGTGGACAGGCGGCATGCACCTGCGACCCTGAAAAAAATCTTTTTTGACAAATCTTTTTTCTGTTAGTATATTACTACAGGTAAACAACCGGTATAATACTTTACTTTGGCTGGAATATGGCAAAAAAAACAAAAAGCTCTAAACCGATTTACCAGCAGATAGAAGATGAACTCACTCATAAGATAAAGTCAGGCGTGTTCAGAGTGGGCGAGTATCTTCCGCCCGAGCGGACCCTCAGTTCAGAATTCAAGGTAAACAGGATAACCGTAAGAAAAGCCATAAAGAATCTTATCGCCAGGAATCTGGTTGTTTCCATACCCGGCTCCGGGAATAAAATAATCAATTCCGCCGAAAGAGAAAAAGAGCATGCGAAAACCATAGCCTGTGTTTTCTTTAGAAATGTTTTTCAGGATTCAGCCAACCCTTATTATTCCAGGATACTGAGCGGCATTGAGAGCGAGGCCGGCAAGAAAGGTTACGGGGTACTGCTTACATCACTGGGAGAAGAGTATTTCTTCGGAGATAACAAGATCCATGATTTGCTTGATTCAAGAAAGATTGACGGGATTATATTTGCCGGTGAAGTATCCAATGATTTCATTATAAGCCAGTTTGAGAAGGGGATACCATGTGTTGTTATAGACAGGGATATAAAAGGCAAGAACATAACATCTGTGCGTCCCGACAACCCGGGCGGTTCTTACAATGCTATAAAATACCTGATTGAGATGGGACACAGGAAAATCGGGTTTATCAGGGGGTCTTTGAATGATAAGACCGTCCAGGAAAGATATGAGGGTTATACAAACGCTTTAAAAGAAGCGGGTATCCCACTGGACGAAAGGTATGTTGTTGAAGGCCATTTTACCGTGGAACAGGGATATACCTGTGCGGGAATATTGATGGATGTAAAACCGATGCCGACCGCTATTTTTGCCATAAATGACAGGGCCGCCGTGGGCGCGATTAAGGCCGTGTCCGAAAAAGGCTTAAAGGTGGGAAAAGATATTTCCATAATAGGTTTTGATGATATTGATATAGCCGCGCATACGAACCCTCCCCTGACTACAATCAGAATATTCAAAGAAGAAATGGGAATAACTGCAGTCAGTCTGTTAATCAACCAGATTGAAAATCCTTCGTTTACCCCTCTCAAATCCGTTATTCCTACGGAGCTTGTAATCCGAGATTCCGTGGGCAGGCTTCTATTGAAAAAAAACAAATAGTTTTATTTTCAATCGCGTTAAAATCGGGTATACTTATTAATATGTCCGATTCAGCATCTTAATCACCATACTTGATGATTGCGGGGCGAAAAGCTTTATGTCTGAAAGAGCACAGAAGGATAAGGTTTACAGGAGAAGGCAGTTTATCGTAGATTTTCCGCTTCAGGTGAAATACGGCATATTTTTTGCCCTTATCTGCCTCTGCCTTAGCAGCGCCTGGGGTTTCAGCCTCTATAACGCCAGGATTAAATCCCTTGAGAATGAATATATTATAAGGCCTGGTGAAGATTCAAAACTGGAAGAATTTTTAACAGCGCAGAGATATGTATCTTTTACCACTACGGCGATGGTGCTGGCATCGACAGCCGCATTTTTCATTATAGGCCTGTACGGCGCCCATAAACTTGCAGGGCCTTCCTATAGGCTGAAAAAGGAACTTCAGGGGATCATCGGCGGGAATTATCCGAAAACAATAAAATTAAGGAAGAACGATCTGCTGCATGACCTCGCGTATGAGATAGAAAAACTTTCATCTTCTTTGAACGACAAGAAACAGCAGAAAGACGAGAAAATCAAGGCTGTTCTGGAACTCTTATTATCCCTGAAAAATGAATATAAAAATGAAACAATAGAAGAAATCAAGAAACTGCTCGGCAGTATAGACATTTAACAATTACTTTCCCGATGAATAAAATTTTCACTCGTATTTTTTATTGGTTCCTTTTATTGGTGTTTTGCAATAGTCCTATTACGAAGAGCGGCGGATTATTTGCGGGAGAACCGGGCGGAGAAGCGATGAAAATCAGAAAACCTGTCGTATCCGGGATGTTTTATGAAAGCGACCCCGGGAAGTTAAAGAAAGAGATCAGCCTGTATCTGGCTGAAGCCGATG
>JAFGBE010000038.1 GCA_016933315.1 Candidatus Auribacterota bacterium | reverse complement strand
CTATCTCATCAAAAATTTCCGCGTTTGATTTCCTGTCTGAAATAGGCTCGTCTATTGTATCTTCAATCCTCCCCGAGAGCCGGGGCACCGGGACGTCAGCTGTCTTCAGGGCTATCTGCTTGATTTCCGGCGTCTGCCGCTGGGTGTTTTCCTCTTCCTGCGAACTCGCGGGCACCTTTTCCTGAACGGGAATAGTGATCAATCCTTCCGCTGTCGCTGTTTTGATTCTCTTATCCGTAACAGGCGCCTTTTTCGCAGATTTTTTTTCATCCGCCGCCGGCGACATCACCTCCGTCCTGGCGGCAACATTAGTAAAATCCCTTTTTTTGCCCATATGATCGGACTTTCCGCTGCTGAAAGGCCTGGGGGTTTTTTCCGCATCGGATTTTTCCAGGTCTGACGCTTTCGAAGATTTATCGGATATCGCTTCAGGAATGTCGGGGGGGGTATCCGAAACGCTGGCCGGCGTATCCAGAAAAGGTATTTCTTTTATGGGTTTCTCCTCGATAAGATTGAAAGTAACGGCTTTTTCCCTGTGTTCAGGCAGGGAAACGCTGAACAAAAAATCCATATACCTGGAAGCTGTGATAAGCAGCAGCGCATGCAGGAAAACAGAAAACACTATCGAGAAAACGAATATTTTCTCAACCCGGCTTTCCTCTTCGAAATACTGCCAGTCATCTATTATTATTTTTCTCATGTATGCTTCTCAGCGGCCCGTCAAAAAAACTTTTATAGCATTGCGGGCACAAATCATAATACCGCTCCGAATACACCTGGTTAACCAGCTCCCGCTCCGGCGTATTCTTCATATTCTTAATCAAAATGTTTATTTCTTCCTTTATGTCCGCGCGGCCGTTTCCCTGTTTAATGCAATCCTGGGGGGCGCAGACACCTTCGATTCTGACGCAGTACCTTAAATCGCTTTTGCGGAGTTCTTTCAAGCACCCGTCACAAACATATATATCGGTTCCGGCTCTCATAAATCATACCGGCGGAGAGCTGAAGCGGCTTTCACCGCTTTTTCAACAGCTTCGGCGGCCGATACCGCCGTTATTAACTCCGCATCCCTGCCGTTAATGCTGCATTTCCATGTATTAAGACCGACCACAGGCCGGCCGATGTTCAACGCAAATGCCATTTCCGACAATGTCCCGTACCAGCCGCCTATCGCTATAAGGGCATCGGAGGCTTTCACCACAAATATGTTCCTCGCCGCACCTATCCCTGTGGGGAGAGCCGCCGTCAGGTATTTGTTGGAACCCTTCTCATCTTCGCCCGGAAGTATCCCGACCGTTATACCGCCGCTCTCAAAGGCTCCTTTGCATGCCTCTTCCATAACGCCGCCCATACCGCCGCTTATTAATATGTGTTTTTGCAAAGCGATAACCCGGCCTGTTTCCCTCGCGAGCGCAGCGTCGGCGCCGCTACAGGATGAGCCTCCTATCACGCCTATTCTCAAAGCATATCTCCAACCCGGGATAAAACACCGGTTCAACTTGAAATTATATCATAAATTAAAATTAACACTTAACAAACCCGATGTTTTTTGTTTAATATCTATTATAAGATTTTTATCGTATGAAAGGGTATGACGATGAAAAACATATTTGTTTTGTGCCTTGTTGCTTTAATGGCCCTGTCCGTATCCCTGGACGCCGGAGCCTCCAGCCTGGACAAATTAAAAAAAGGGGCTAAATCATCCTCCTCGCCCAATGACATGTCAGAGAACAAGGATATCCGCATTAAATCCATAAAAAAGCAGACCAGTTTCCCGGGGCTTAAATGGCCCTCCGTCGGCGGGTTTAATTCGCAGAAGGTCAGGGCGTTGGTCATAGACTTCAAAATAAAAACAAAAGACGGCGTTGACTGCGGCTCTTCCAAAGCCGTTCTTATCGACAGCATAGAAAGAATCGCCGGCGCATTTAAAATCTCAAAAAAACCGGATTACACATCCAATTATGTCAAAGGGTTCACTTTCAGCGGAGTCCATACGTTTACCGCTTACTTCTTCTACAGCGACGAAACACAGTTCAAGTACGCCATAGTGTTTCTGGGAAACCCCCAAAATTACGTGATGGATTTCTTTCCGAAGGGATTTAACCCCAGCGAAGAATTGATTACCAGGGCAAAAGAAACCGCCGGTTTCAATTAATGCACCTATTCGAGAATAAACAAATCCACTTTATCGGCATCGCGGGAAGCGGTATGTTCCCTCTGGCCTGCTTTCTGAAAGAAAGAGGTAATCATATTTCGGGTTCTGACAGGCTGTTTGACACCGGAGGAGCGCGGGATACAAAAAAAGAATTACTTGAGAGAGGTATCGAACTTTTCCCTCAGGACGGGAGTTTTTTTTCAAAAAGACAGTGCGATGCGGCTGTTTATTCGCAGGCGGTCGAATATTGCGTCCCGGATTTCAAACTGGCAAGGGAAAACAGAGTCCAGCTTGTTCACAGAGCGGAACTGCTTGCAATACTGAGTTCAGCCATCCCTTCGATAGCTGTATCGGGAACAAGCGGAAAATCCACAACCGCCGGGATGCTTTTTCACATAATGAAAAAATGCGGAAAAGACGTTTCTTTTATATCCGGGGCAAGGCTGGCCGGCGGGAACCAATATCATTCGGGCAGTTACCCCCTGCTGATACTTGAAGCGGATGAAAGCGACGGTTCATTAATAAATTACAGCCCTGAAACGGGAATCATACTCAATATATCCAATGACCACATGGAAATGGCCAGGCTGCTCCAGCAGTTTGAGAGTTTCTCCTCAAATGTAAAAAAAAATCTGGTGCATTCGGCTTCGGTAAACATAACCGTCGAAGGGAAAAACCTGCGAAGAGTCATATTCGACAGCCTTTCAGATTATAAAACCGTAAAAAAAAGCAAAGACGGATCGCTCATCGAATATAAAGGTATCCCGATAATGCTCAATGTACCCGGAGAACATAATGTTTTAAACATGCTCGCGGCGCTGAAAACAGCCGAACTATACGGGATATCGGCGGGAGACTGCGCCGAAGCCATACCGTCCTTCCCCGGCATAAAGAGAAGGCTCGAAAAAATCGGCTCCGTAAAAAATACGGATGTTTACGATGACTTCGCGCACAACCCCGATAAAATAAAGCATTCCATAAAGAGCCTTACGCCTTATTATGAAAAACTCATCGTAATCTTCCAACCGCATGGGTACGGTCCGACAAAGCTTTTATTCAGGGAACTGGTATCGTCTTTTATCTCCAACCTCAGAAAAACAGACGAATTGTATATCTTGCCCATATATTACGCAGGCGGAACCGTATCGAAAAGCGTATCCTCCGACGACCTGGCAAAGGAGATATCAGGAAAAGGCTTTATGTGCGCGGCGGGAACAAGAGAAAGCATACTTTCTAAAATAGAACCTTCCGGGAAATCAGCTGCCATAGTGGTAATGGGGGCCAGGGATTCTTCTCTCACGGAAATTGCGGATGCCGTGGCGGAAGCTATCAGGAGATGACTGTTTTTCTTCCCTCAAACCGCACCCTGCCGGCCTTTATAAGGCTGATTGCCTGAGGGAGCGCCTTATGTTCTTCAACCTGGATTTTTTTGTGGAGGCTCTCCGGGGTATCGCCGGCTTCCACACAGACAACGGATTGCGCTACGATAGGCCCCGTATCCATTCCCCGGTCCACAAAATGGACGGTGCATCCGCTGACCTTCACCCCGTATTCAACCGCCTGTTTCCATGACTCCAAACCGGGAAAAGAAGGTAGCAGGGCCGGGTGTATATTGATTATCTTTCTGGGGAAAGCTTCGAGAATAGCGCCTTTCAGCATTCTCATAAAACCCGCAAGAACTACCAGTTCAACGCCGTTTTCGCGGAGGCAATCTATATATCTTTTTTCAGCTTCGCCGTCAAGTTTGGTTTTATAGGGAGCAGCGTCTATATAGAACCCCTTGATATTGTTTCTCCGGGCTCTCTCCAGGATATAAGAATCTTCCACATCGCTTATGACTACCGCTATTTCTACGCCCTTG
>JAFGBE010000037.1 GCA_016933315.1 Candidatus Auribacterota bacterium | reverse complement strand
TGGCTTGCGGAGTTTCTAAAAGTAAGTGATAGTGATTTTCCATCAAGCAATAAGCGTAAAGATAAAAATTAAATTTTTCTTTTGCGGTTGCCACATATTGCAGAAACTTTTCGCAATCACGATCGTTTACAAAAATTTTCTTGCGATCGTCACCTCTACTGATTATATGATATAATAACTCTTTAGCTTGCAATCTATATAGTCGTGGCATATTAAGAGTATATCCGTCGAAGAAAATTTGTCAAATCATTTCACATTTCAAGGTCTGACCCCTCTGACCCTATGATTTGATTTTTTTATTTTTTTGTTTGCTTCCTCATGCTTTTATGCAATAATACTCCAAATTTTTCAAATAAAAAGAGAATTCTTATGAAATTAGGTAAAATTGCAACACTCTGCAATGGAAAGCTTAACGGGAACCCTGATGCAGAAATAACCTCTTTCGGCAACCTTGTGAACCCGAAAAAAGGCGAAATAATATACATCATATCGCCCGATTATCTGGAAAAGGCCGGGCTTACGGACGCGGAAGCGATAATAGTTCCGGAAGGTACCGGAAAATCAAAAAAACCCACTATAGAAGTTAAAAATCCAAGGTTGGCTTTTGCCTCGGTTGTTGAGCTTTTTGCGCCGGAACCGAAGCCTGAAGCCGCCATCCATAATACAGCTGTTATAGGGAAGAACTGCAAAATATCCGAAAATGTCCACATAGGCCCGTATGCCGTTATTTCAGACAACTGCGCCATAGGAGAAAATTCCATTATAGAAGCCCATTCTTTCCTCGGGAAGGATGTCAGGATAGGCGCCGGCTGCAGGATATTTCCAAGGGTTACAATATATTACAATTGCGTTCTGGGCAATAATGTAAGGATACATTCAGGCGTTGTCATAGGAAGCGACGGGTTCGGCTATGAGAAAGACGGCGCCGCTTACCGTAAAATACCCCAGGTCGGAAATGTAGTGATTGAAGATAACGTCGAACTCGGCGCGAATGTCACTATAGACAGGGCCACCCTGGGCTCCACAAGAATCAAAAACGGCACAAAAATCGATAATCTGGTCATGATAGCGCATAACGTCGAAGTGGGTAAAAACACACTGATAATCTCACAGGTAGGGATAGCCGGAAGCTCGAAAGTGGGAGACAACTGTATTCTTGCCGGACAGGTCGGCGTAGGAAACTATGCGGTCATAGAAGATAACGTAACGGTGGGAGCTCAATGCGGAATACCGATGAAAAAAAGGCTTCGTTCAAACGAGGTCTACCTCGGCTCTCCCGTAAGGAAGATAAAAGAAATGGCCGAAATCTTTGCCCTTGAAGGGATGCTCCCCAGGTTCTTCTCAAAATTCAAACGGCTCAGAAAAGACATGGACGAACTGAAGAGCCAGATAGAAACGGACATCAGGGAAAAAGACAAGGATTAACGGATTACAGGAACCCCTCGGCAGTCTTGAAATTTATCTTTGCAACATTTTCCAATTCACTCTTGCCGTATTTTGAAAGGAACGCCTCCAGAGCATCGGTAATTTTATCCGACCCTCCCCCCTTGGGAAAGGTTATCCCGTATTTATCGCTCAGGCGCTTCATCTCCTTTAGATAAGCCGCCCGGGCGCAGATAGAGGCTGCAGCCACGACTATATCCGACTCCGCTTTTGTTCTCTGGATGATCCTGGCTTTCTGGCCGTGTTCCTTAAGCATTTGAAGCAGTGTCAGTTTCGGCGCAAATTTATCAACCACAACAAGCATGCATCCTGTCTTTTTGATAAGGTTTTCTATGGCGCAGGCATGCGCCCACGCCAGGACTTTATTCATGTTTTTCATGTTCGCGTACATCTGGTTAAAGCGTTTCGGACTTATTGAAACGGTTTCTGCTATCGAGTGTTCCGCAATTATTCTTTCCAGCGCATAAATTCTCGCATCGGAATTTATCTTTTTCGAATCGCGGACGCCGG
This sequence comes from Candidatus Auribacterota bacterium, assembly GCA_016933315.1. GTDB lineage: Bacteria > Auribacterota > UBA6266 > UBA6266 > UBA6266 > UBA6266. The sequence goes on along the minus strand of JAFGBE010000037.1, from coordinate 5,150 downwards.
TTTTTTCCATTTCGGTTATCTCTTCCCCGTAAGCACATACACTGCCGACTACCAGAGGCCCGAAGAAATCGCCTTTGCCGCTCTCATCAGAACCTATCCTCTTTGCCCTGTCGTTATCATCCAGAAAAGACACGCCGAAAGAAAGTTCCTTTGTAACAAGGGGTTCCAGTACAAATTCAACAAAATCTGCTGTTTTTTTCCCCTGGACAACGATTTTGCCGGAATTATACACCGAAACCGACACTCCTTCATTCCTGGCGTTTACCAGCGTATAGGGTTTCGGGGAAAAGATAAAATTTTTCTCTGCCAGCACGGTTTTCAGCTTTTCTGTTTCCCCCGGAGAGAGGGGCTTTGTATGGGCGTAAGTGTTAATGCTTCTTTTCTCCGTCACAGGTCTGCCTTCCATAGATAGAGAAAACGGAAGCCGCCGTAACCGTTCAATTCCAACAGGTTGCTGTTTGTTATCTTCGAGACAGGGTTGATATCATCCATCTTCATCAGAAAAAGCTCGCTCAGCGTGGATTCTTTCTTATATCTCACGATTTTAGCTTCCCGGACATCCGCAAGTTCTTTAACCTTATCTATCGCGTCTTCGATATATCCTATGTCATCTATCAGCCCAAGCCTTAACGCCTCGTCACTGGTAAAGATCCTCGCGTCCGCAATGGCTTCAATGCTTTCTGTCGGAAGATTCCTGCCCTGGGATACGACGGAAATAAAACGCCGGAACATAAAATCCACAATGTCCTGGATAAGCTTCTTCTCTTCTTCGGTTATATCCCGTGTCGGGGAAAAAATATCTTTCATGCTTCCGGACTTGAATATGACATTCTGCACGCCTATCTTCTCAAGCAAGACTTCAAGGTTAAACCCCTGCATCAGGACGCCTATGCTACCGGTAATAGTCGTAGGATGAGCGATAATATAATCCGAAGGGGCAGAGATATAATAAGCGCCTGAAGTCGCAATGTCCTCCATGCTCACCGCGATTACTTTGCCTGACTTCCTAAAATCTTTTACCCTGTTCGCAAGGATATCGCTCGCCGTGACGCCTCCGCCCGGGCTGTCGACCTGCAATATCACGGCAACAACCTTTTCATCCGCCTGCGCCTTTTTCAACTTATTGCTGACCTCTTTCACCAGGTCCATCCTTCCCCATGAATCACCGCCCGAATCCATAATCAAACCTTTAACCGGTATCAAAACTATTTTCCTATCTCCTTCGCCGTCGACAGCAACCTCTTCAAACCTTATGTCTTCGGAAGAAACGTGGCCCAGGGACGCCTGGGCTTCTTTTAATATGTAAATTACACCGGCGCCGGCAACCCAGAACGCCACAAATACCATTACAAAAAATGTCAATACGGCCCAGAACCACCCCGGGATACCTTCCTTCTTAGGAATATGCTTGATAATCATATTTTCATCCGTCATCTTCCTGTCTCCGTTCTCTTTAACTCTCGTCAATCAGCAAAAGGGCCATTGTCAAGTTGCCCTTAAGCTCTTTAGAATTTTTATCTTTAGGGGAGAAAGTAAAGCTTTTTATCCTTATCAGCTGAGGAAGCCTTTCAATCTGATACATGAAATCGACAATATACGATATTTCCGACTCTATTTCTATTTCCGCCGAATAAATCCTGTAATTTTTTGCTTTTTCAACATTCCCCGGCTTGATATCCGAAAGAGAAACATTGCTGCTGCTGGCGATATTCTCTATCTCGGAAAGAAACGCCGCTATTTCCTCTTCCTCATTCTGGTCCTGCTTGACAAACTGCAGATTCTCTTCATATTCCTTTGTAATGGTATTCTCCCGGAAGAGTATCTGGTACGCCTTGTGCAGTTTTTTCTCGGCCACCAGGATTTTCTGGTCCAGCTCATCCATTTTGTCCAGCAGGGGTCTTGCCACATAGGTACTCACGCCAAAGAACAGCATTGCGAGCACAGCTATAACGCCTATTATCTTCTCTCTCTTTGACATTTTTGCCAGAATATTATATTTCATTTTTTCTCTTTCGCATTATTTTCCTGAGGCATCTCAAGCGGGCACACTATCTCAAAATCCGTAAGTTCCTTGTCCCCATCGTTCCTCTTTGTCGCGTATTTCGCCTTAACGTTTATGAAGCACTCCGATTCTTCAAGGCTGTTGACAAATTTGAATACCTCCGACGTATTTTTTGAAGTGCCTCTCAAAATAAACTGGGCTTTGCCGTCATAAATAAGAGAAACCAGGTGGATATCCGGGGATATAAGGCCATGAATCTCATGTGTCAGGTTCAGAGAATAATCCCTTTCTTTCCGGCGGGTTTCTATTATCTTTGTTTTTTCAGTCATGTTTTCAAGTTTTTCAACTTTGGGCCTGATATCTTCAAGTTTATCCTGAAGCTGGCCCAGATATCTTTCCTTGCTGTATATCCTGCCGAGAAAAAACATCGAGCCGAGAAATATGAGCAGAAAAATATACGACCCGAACAGGAAAAGGTTCTTTCCTCTTTCCTTTACTTCGCGCTCGAGCAGAAGTTCCTGCGGGATAAGGTTTATATCGTGCCCGGGATAAGTAAGCACCAGCCCCAGAAGCTCCGGGTAGGAAACATCTTTCGACAACTCATCATCCCTGAATTCCCTCCTCTCAGGTATGTTTTTAAACTGGGGAACCAGCTCAACCGACATATTCAGCTCTTTCTTCATGTCTTCGACATTGATTGCCTCATTTATCTTGTCCGCCCCCGTAATAACCAGCTTCGGGGTTTCCTTATCCGGAAATTCATTTTGAAACGCATACAGGCAATGATTGAGCTGTTCAGCGAACTTTTTCCGCCAACCGTCTTTATCCCCCGAAAAATCTGTCATCCCGAATGATATATTCCGCGAAAATATTATATGTTTCTCATGTATAACTTCAAAATCGCAGCTGTCATAGTCCACATCCATAAGAATAAACGAATCATCGCTTATCTTGCTGTGGCAAGATATTTCAGCCCATTTAAGCAATCCTTCGGAGCTTAAACCTATATTATCTGTTTTCAATCCGGCGCCATGGATTATATTAAGGAACCTCTCGACAATATCCTTATGTATTATGACAAGCAACACTTTGCTGTAACCTTCATCGGAAATGTTCAGCACCGCATGGTCAAAAATAACCTCCTCGCGAGAAAAAGGAGTTTGCTTGCCTATCTGAAGGTCCAGCATGTTTCTTATCTCATCTTCATGCGTCGAAGGAAGTTCGATGCTTTTGACCGTTGTCTGGGCATGAGGGACGCAAAGGCACAGGTACCTGGAATTTATATCCTCGGATTTAGCAAGATTTTTAAGCTTTTCGGAAATAAGGTCGTCAGACAGCTCCGATATCTTTTCAACGACTACCCTGCTGACCTTTTTTTCCTTAACAAACAGTTGCGCCTGGACAATCTTGAGCCAGTCTTTCCCTATTTCGACAACTGATATTTTCTTCTTTTTCCTTTTGAACATTGCTCCGGCTTTCTTTTATAGAACCCAGGAATCATTATACAATTTTCGACTTCCTCTTTAAATTCTAATCTTCAATCCACCTTAATATGAGCGGGATATCACCCTTCTTCCTCTGCACAAAACATATTATACGCCTGGAATAGCGCTCGTCCCCTTTAAGTATGAATCCCGTTGAATTTATTCTGAATACATCGGAATCAACGCCCAGGATATTGTCCGACGAAAGGAAATTAACCGCATCCGAATCCGCCCGGGACAGGAGCCCGGCCTTTCTTATTTCCGAAGGCGACATAAAAACCATATCGTCATCCGTGCCGGCCACGCCGTCGCCGCCCTTCCTGTATTCCTCCACATCATCGGCGAATTCCGGGCTGAAGCCCAACGCCAGCATTGTTTTTTTTCCTGCCGTATTGATATTGACTTTGCCGTTACCGTAAACCGTTATTATATCCGATATCCTACTGAAAATATCCGCATTCATTCCCTTTACAAGCATTAATTCCTCCGGAACTTCAAAATCCGAATTTTTGCAATGATATGGAATATCAAGCTCGCTGTAATACTGCTCTTCGGCTCCCATGTCCGAAAGGTTTGAATCTTTATCTCTCCAGTCAATAATGGAATTTGCGATTTCATATGCTTCTTCAGGCCGGGCGTCAGCCGTATTTACAAGTAATTTCTGCAAGACTCCGGACGGAGCTTTATTTATATTAATCCTCGATGATTCATCTTCGGCGCCATATAAAAACCGTTTCCCTCCCTCGCTGCCCTCATCCTCGAGTGAGACAGCATAGCAAACAGAAAAAAAACCGGTGTCACAGGGATACTCCATGAAAGCATCCTCGTTGCTCAGTATAGGGATGTTGAACGATACGACTCCCTTGTCTTCGTCTGCTTCTATCATAATTATCGCCTTCTCAATTCCCGCTTTAGCGAGATAATAAGACACAAGCCTGTTCTTGGCATATTTTGCAAACAGCAACCTGGAAAACGCCATATTGCCGGCGCCGACCGCAAGAATTGACAGGTAACATAAGACCCACACCGTAAGGATAAGTACGCTCCCGTCCTTATTTTTCCCGATTCTGTTCATTTGGAAAAACCTTCATGCCCCGATAAACCTACCGGTATCAAAACGAATTTCTCTACGGAAATTTTCCTTCCGTCCCTATCCAGCTCAATAAATATCTTAACTGCCCGCGGGATTTCAACTGTATCGTCTTCGGCGCCCCAGTCTTCCCTCCAGCCGTAAAGTCCCGTATCTGTATCCAAACAACAATATTCCAGTGAAAACCCGCTTATATTCCCGATTATCGCTTTTCCCTTCCCTTTTTCCCCTGATTCTTCCTCACTCAGCGCCTCGGCATATGTCTTCGTGCTTTTTATTATTGAATCTTTCTCCCCGTCAAAGTAATACTTTATAAGCCCCAGCTGTTTCTCCTCATTTTCTTTGACCAGGCCGGGGAAGCTTATGCTGTCCGGGCTGCCTTTGACCGGAAGCGTGGCGATTTTCAGGCAATTTCTCAGGTCAACCGTCAACTCCTGCAATGAACCGAAGACATTTTTTTCCAGAAATCTCATTTCCTGGGCTTTTTTCCACGTTTTGACACCGCTCGAAAAAACAGCATATATCACAATGCTCATTACCGAAACTATTGCCGCCGAGATTAAAACCTCAAGCA
>JAFGBE010000002.1 GCA_016933315.1 Candidatus Auribacterota bacterium | reverse complement strand
TTTTCATGCCTGAGGAATCACTTTTGTCGACAAGATATATGTTATCTGAATACGGCGAGCGCATCTGGACAAAATATGGATTCGTATCGGCCTTTAATCCCGGGAAAAACTGGTTTTCAAGTGATTCCATAGGCATAGACCAGGGAATACTTTTTTTAATGATTGAAAATTACAGGACGGGAAATGTCTGGAAAGAATTTATGGAAAATAAGAATGTGGAAAAAGGCATGATGCTTGCCGGGTTCAAATATTCTTCCGAACCTACGGATTATGAATCCCTGGTGGTGTCGGCGAGAGGGAAAAGCGATGTGCGGCATCTGAAAAATGCTTATGCCTCCAGGCCGGCCGGAGCGATAGTGATAGACGGGGTTCTTGATGAGTGGAGCGATTCACATCCGATAGAGATAACACAGGAAGATTCCCTCGAATTCGGGAAAGTAACGTCGAAAAATGATTTGAGCGGCACGGCTTATTTTATGTGGAACGACGAATATCTTTATTTTGCCGTCAGGGTTAAAGATGATATCATCGTCGCAAACAAGGTTAATGAGAGCATATACAAAGAAGACTGTGTAGAGCTTTATATAGACCCCGATTACGATTTGTTCGTCTGGGGCAGCAGGAAGGACTATCAGATAGGAGTCGCCCCGCGCTCAATAAAAGGCAGTTCTCAGGTCTGGTCCTGGTTTCACGATGGGAACCCCGGCGACGGCGTTCAGGCCGCAGTGAGGTTTAATGAGCAGTACAGAAAAGGGGAATATACGATTGAAGGGGCTATCCGCTGGGATTATTTGCATGTTGCGCCGGAAAAGGGGAAAGTCCTGGGGATGTCTGTCGCAATACATGATATTGACAGCGACGGTTCGCCTGAAGCGAAGCTGAATTGGTCATTCAATAAGTTTGATTCGATTATGCTGGGTTCACTGGAGTTAACCGATTAAGCCATATGATAGGCAATTCGTTCGATAATCCATTTTCAGTCTCGCAGCTTACGAAGCAGGTGAGAAATAAGCTTGAGGATAATTTTCAATGCCTGTGGATTGCGGGAGAAATATCAAGCTTTAAAAAACCGGCTTCGGGACATGTTTATTTTACGCTTAAAGACGAGAATTCCCAGTTACAGTGTGTGCTGTACAGGCTTTATACAGGTGTAATTCCCTTTGAGTTCGAGCTCGGGTTAAAGGTAGTGGTCTTCGGTTCCATCTCGGTATATGAGAAAGCGGGCAGTTATCAGTTGATTGCCGCGCAGATCGAAGAGAGAGGAGTAGGGACATTACATGCTTCTTTCGAAAGACTTAAGAAAGAGTTATCCGGAAAAGGCTGGTTTGACAGGAAGAGGCGCATTCCATCTTTTCCCGGATGCATAGGCGTTGTGACTTCTCCCACGGGCGCTGCCGTAAGGGATTTCATCAGTGTTTCAGAAAGGAGGTCGAAAGGTTTAAAAATCCTTATATGCCCGGTCCGGGTGCAGGGAGAGACAGCCGCCGAAGAAATAAAGCTGGCCATCGCCGAACTCAATAAAATAAAAGAGGTCGAAGTAATAGTTGTCTGCCGGGGCGGGGGCAGCATCGAAGATCTCTGGCCCTTTAATGAACGGAAAGTTGCGGAGGCGGTATTCTTTTCGGATAAACCTGTTGTTTCCGCCGTGGGACATGAAATAGATTTCACGATCTGTGATTTTGTCGCCGATCTGAGAGCCCCCACACCCTCCGCCGCAGCGGAAATGATCATTCCCGACAGGTCGGAAATAGCTGAAAAAATCCGTTCATATGGGATGAGAATGAAAAAGTGCTTACAATCCTATGTGGAAATAAAGAAAGAAACCCTGAAAAATATGTCGAAAAACAGGATATTCGCATCACCGTCCGATTTTATATGCCAATACCGGCAGGGAATGGATGATTATTATGATATAATATCCAGGACGGTTTTTCATAAAGTCGAAGTATTGAAGCAGGGGGTCAAAGGGTATAAGAGCAGGCTTGAAGCGCTGAATCCCCGTAATGTGCTGAAAAGGGGTTTTAGCCTTACGATAAATGCCGGGACATCGAAGATTATCCGCGATGCCGGAGAGATAGGCGTGAACGAGGAGATCGTGACACAGTTATTTAAAGGCCGGATTGTTTCAAAAGTTGTTCATAAGGAGACGGGCGAAAATGAGCGGGAAAATAAAATTTGAGACTGCATTGAAAAAAATAGAAGATATTGTCCGGGAATTTGAGAATGAAGAGATGACCCTGGATGAACTTACAGAAAGATATGAAGAGGGAATGAATCTTATATCTCTATGTAATGACGAACTGTCGAAAGCCGAAAACAGGATAGAGATGCTGGTTGCGGGAAAAAAAGAAAAAAAATCCCGCATCCGGTTTAAGGATGCGAAAGAAGCAAAAACCCCACGGCAGAATACATCCGCAAATCTGAAAAAGAGCACGCCTGCGGAAGATATGAAGGATCTATATTAATGGGTAAGTTATTGGATCGAATCAACAATCCTTCGGATATTAAATGTCTTTCTGCGCCTGAACTCAAGGTTCTCTGCTCTGAGATAAGAGACGTCATAATTGATTCCGTTTCCAGGAACGGCGGGCATCTGGCGTCTTCGCTGGGTACCGTGGAGTTAACCGTTGCGCTTCATTATGTTTTCAACACCCCCGATGACAAAATAGTCTGGGATGTGGGGCATCAGGCGTATGCCCATAAGATTGTCACCGGCAGGAAAGACCGGTTTGATACAATCCGCAGGAAGGACGGTTTAAGCGGCTTTCCCAAACCCGAGGAAAGTCTGTACGATTCGTTTGTAGCGGGGCATGCGAGCACATCCGTATCTGTCGCGGGCGGCATGGCGCTGGCCAGGGATAAAAACGCTGGCAATTACGACGTTATAGCGGTTATCGGGGACGGGTCGCTCACGGGCGGAGTCGCGTTTGAAGCCATGAATAATATCGGGGCGCTGGGGACAAAACTGATAGTTATCCTGAACGGGAATGAAATGGCTATTTCCCCGAGTGTAGGAGCTTTATCCAAGTATCTGAACAAGATCATAAGTTCCCCCTTTTACAATAACCTGAAAAATGATGTTGAATCCATTGTCGACAAGATTCCTGCCGTCGGTAAAAATCTTATAAAAGCGGCCCATAGAGTTGAAGAGGCGATTAAAAGCCTTATCGTTCCCGGAGCCCTTTTCGAGGAACTGGGGTTCAGGTATTTCGGGCCTATCGACGGGCACAATATAGAGCTGCTGACGGAAACAATCAATAACGTGAAACATATAGATGCTCCCGTCATTGTGCATATTGTCACAAAAAAAGGCAAAGGGTATGAGATATCCGAGCAGCATCCTGAATTATTCCATGGGACGGCGCCTTTCAATATTAAGACGGGGCAGAGCGTTAAACCCAAAAGAGGAAAAACATTTACTGACATTTTTGGCGATGAAATGCTGAAGCTTGCCGCGCAGGACAAGAGTATCGTCGCGATTACCGCCGCCATGTGCCTCGGGACAGGGCTAAGCGCTTTCAGGAAAGAATTTCCCGACAGGCTTTATGATGTAGGAATAGCGGAACAGCATGCGATTGCATTTGCCGGCGGGCTTGCTGCCTCCGGCCTGAAACCTGTTGTAGCTATATATTCTACTTTTCTCCAGCGCGCTGTCGACCAGATATTCCATGAAGTATGCCTTATGAATCTTCCTGTGGTCATTGCGGTCGACAGGTCCGGCCTGGTCGGCGAAGACGGGCCGACCCATCACGGTGTATTTGATATAACCTATCTGACTATGCTGCCCAATATGTCGGTGGTCGCGCCCTCAGATGAAAATTCGATGCGACGGCTCTTAAGGGCGGCTTTAAATCTGGGCTCTCCCTGTGTTATAAGGTACCCTAAAGTGATCGTTTCTCCGGATATTGTCCGCAATACTGACGGAGAATTTATCATAGGGAATTGGTCTATGATAAAAGACGGCGGCGAAGCCGTTGTCATGTCAACGGGACATTTAACCAGGATTTGTGAAGAAGCCGTAAAATCCCTTAATCAAAAAGGCCATAAAGTAGGATTGGTGGATTGTTATTCCATAAAACCGCTGGATGAATCCATGTACAGGAGTATTCTTGAGAAAAGAATAAAAATCATTACCGTTGAGGAGAATGTTATAAGGGGCGGCTTTGGTTCATATCTGTCAGAGAAAGCATCGGAAATGGGGTTTGCTCCGTCAATGCTTCATATCGGGCTTGAAGATAGGTTTGTGACGCATGCAAGCCGGGATGAATTGCTTGAGTTAACAGGGCTTGATTCATCAAGGATAGAGAATGCCGCAAGAAAATTTCTTGACAGTTGATTTCCGGCCGGCTTTGCGCGACATAATATCTTGGTTTATATAGTATATGCAACTTCCATATAATAAGTGAGTTATGAAAAAAGAAAGGTTAGATAAT
>JAFGBE010000036.1 GCA_016933315.1 Candidatus Auribacterota bacterium | reverse complement strand
GACCATCTTGCTGATGCGAGAAGCGGGCTCTCGTCGGGGGATGCGTTCCGGAATATTGATATCTGGGCAAAGGGGTTCGGCAACTATTTAGACCAGGACAAGCGTGACCATATAGACGGGTATAAAGCCCACACATTGGGAACCACTATAGGAGTGGATTTTCTCGTAGCTGACCCTTTGAGAATCGGGTTAAGCGGAGGATACGCGTTCAGCAGAGTTGATTCCGAGCAGTCAAATATCGGGGATACTGATATTGATTCTTATCAGGGCACAATCTACGGCGGCTACAGCGACGGGCCTGTTTATATTGATGTTGCAGGCTCGCTTGCATATAACAAATATGAGGGTTCACGAACGGTTACTTTCGGAAACATAGCAAGGACAGCCGATTCGGATTATGACGGCCGGCAGTATTCGGCTTATATCGAGGGAGGCTGCGCGCTTGAAATAAACGGTCCGGAGATCACGCCGATAGCGTCTTTAAGGTACATATACCTGCATCTGGATGATTACACAGAGTCAGGAGCCGACGCGCTGAACCTGAAAGTCGACAGCCAGGATTATGATTTCCTGCAATCGGGATTGGGAGCCAGGTTCGCCTACCCGATAAGAAATGCGGAGATGACTTTTATACCTGAAATCCACGGCATGTGGCTGTACGATTTCGTAGGTGATGAACAACAGGCGACATCAACATTTACCGGAGGAGGCGCTTCGTTCAGGACGGAGGGAGCCGATCCGGCGCAGAACAGCTTTAATGTCGGAGGAAGCCTGATGCTGATTATGACAGATAACCTGAGCCTGATACTTGCCTATGACTTTGAAGGCAAAGAAGATTTTATCGGACATTCAGGTTCGGTTACTTTGAAATATAGGTTCTGAAAAAGATAAAAGCGCATTGTTATAAATTATAAAGGAGGGTAAAAATGGCGCAAAAAAATGCGGCAAACCGGTTAACCCCTGTTTTCTGGATTCTGGTTCTTATAATTATTGGTTCTGTTCTGGCATGGAGTATGTGGAAGGGAAGCGGAGCCAGGTTGATGAATGTTGCAGGGGACAGCTCCCTTTCCGATTCAGCCGCGCTTGAGAAAATCGCGAAAGTTGTCTGGCCTGAGCATATTAAAAAAGCGAGCGCGGAGAAGATACCATCGGGGGAATATGAACTCGAGGCTACCATAAGCTATGGGAGCATTATGGCGCTCGGAGACATAGAGAAAGAAAAACTCAGACGTACCGATGAGCTTGCCAGGGGAGCCCTGTTGTGTTTCCGCGCGGGGAAGGAAAGGAAACTCACAAAGCTTATCTTGCAGCTTGAAACTCCTGTTAAGTCCGCTTTTGGAAACAAGACAGAAAGAATCATTGCCTACAGGACCATCCTGTATCTTCAGGATGTAGAGAAAATACCGCAATGGGAAACTTGCAGCATAAATGAAGACGCTAAACAGAAAATAAGAAGCCTATGGTATGTGAAACTCGATAAATTTAACGAGTTGCGTGTCGAATAAATCTTAAAATAGGGACAGACACCTATTTAAATGGTGTCTGTCCCTATTTAGGAAAGGAATAAAGGAAAAATGAAAAAATTGACGCTTGTGATTTTGCTTATGATGGTTTTCCCGTTTTCGGCATTGGGAGAAATAAAGGAAGGCGACTGCAGGCTGAAAGAAGGCTCTTTTTTTGATAAAGACGTGTTTACGGTTCAGCTGGGGGATAAAATAAAGGGAACATGCAAATTCTTCATAGACGAATTCTTCGGTAAAAAAATTATCAATGCGAACATCGAGATAACAAACACTGCAGACAAACCTATGTCCTGCCAGTATTATGTGGCCTTTTTTGATAAGGAAGGAAACCTGATTGGTTGTGCCGGACAGGGGACATTTGATGAGGAAGGTCTTGCGGCCGGAGAGTCCACTCAGCTGGGCAGCTGCCTTATCCCTTTGCCTGCGGGTTTTCATGAGAAAGTGATTAAATACAAGGTCGCGTTTTACGAGTCGGATAAGCAAATCGGAAAATAACCGCAAAAACTTTTCCGCGCCCGAAAATAAACCCTTCTCATTTCACTTAAAAAATGTTACAAAAAAGTTACCGGTAAAGCACCGGTTTTTTCGGCTGGAAATCCAAATCTAAAAAAAGGATTTGTTTATGAAAGATATCCGTCCCTCCCGTATTTTTTCGATTTTTCCGGTTATCGCCGCTTTAGTTTTTTTATCGGGCAGTGTTTTTGCGGAACTGTCGCTTTACAAGAACCCGAATCTTCCCGTTGAACAGAGAGTGGAAGACCTCCTGAAGAAAATGACGCTTGAAGAAAAAATCGCGCAGGTCGCGGGTGCGGACCATATGGACACGCCCCTCAACAAGCGGCTGGGTATACCGGCGCTGAAAATGACCGACGGGCCTCACGGGGTAAGATGGGGCACTTCTACCTGTTTCCCGCCGCTGGTAACGCTGGGTTCGAGCTGGGATCCCGTTCTTTTAAGAGCGGTGGGGAAAGCGCTGGGAAGGGAAACGAGAGCGAAAGGCAGGAATGTGCTTTTAGGGCCGTGCATCAATATACACAGGACGCCTTTGGGCGGAAGGAATTTCGAGAGTTTCGGGGAAGACCCGTATCTGATATCGGAACTGGTGGTGGAATATGTGAAAGGTGTCCAGAGTGAAAAAATCGGGACCTCTACAAAACACTTTGCATGCAACAACCAGGAATTTGAGAGAACGACCATAAGCGTGGAAATAGACGAACGGACACTCAGGGAAATTTATCTTCCCGGGTTTGAGGCCGCAGTTAAGGAAGCCGATACGCTGACGGTGATGGGAGCTTACAATAAAGTCAACGGCGATTATTGCTGCGCGAATCACCATCTTTTGACGGATATCTTAAAAAATGACTGGGGCTTTACGGGCCTTGTCGTTTCGGACTGGGGCGCTGTGCACAGCACCGTAAAGACGGCGAACGCAGGGCTTGACCTTGAGATGCCCGGCCCGCCGAGGTATTACGGTGATAACCTGTTGCGCGCGGTCAAAAACGGCGAGGTCAGCGAAAAGGTGCTGGACGATAAAGTCCGCCGGATATTGAGGGTTATGTTCAAGCTTGGGCTTTTTGATAACCCTGACCCGAAATTGAAAGGGGCCTGTGATACGAAAGAGCACAGGGCTCTTGCCAGGGAAGCCGCCCGGCGCGGGATTGTCCTTTTGAAAAACAATAATGAGACGCTTCCGATAGACAGGAATAAAGTGAAATCGATTGCGGTAATAGGGCCCAAAACAGATGCCTCTTTGCTCGGAGGGGGAGGAAGCTCCAGCATAACCCCTAACCGCGCGCTCACGCCATTGGACGGGCTGACAGAAAAATGCGCCGGCGGGAAAATAAAATTAAACTTCGCAAGAGGATGTTCGATGCCCGGAGACCTGGTGCCTGTTGATTTCGGGGAATTTACGACACCCGGGCCGAATCCGCAGCCCGGGCTTAAAGCCGAATTTTTTAATAATACCGAGCTCACCGGAATCCCTGTGCTTACGAGAGTGGACAGAAACATTAATTTTGACTGGGGCGGCAGTTCGCCGGGATCCGGCCTCGGGGCCAATAACTTTTCCGCGCGGTGGACAGGAAATTTTACGCCTTCGAAATCGGGAGAATATGAACTCGGACTTTTAAGCGATGACGGGAGCCGCCTTTATATAGACGGTAAACTTGTTGTCAATAACTGGGCGGAACACGGCCCTGAAACGAGAAGAGGGACAATTTATCTGGAAGGGGGGAAAGCCTGCGATATACGTGTTGAGATGTTCGAAAAAGGGGGAAACGCGCTTGTTAAACTGGGATATTCCCCCGAAGGCAACGTTTTGCTTGATGAAGCCGTGAAGGTTGCCTCTAAATCGGATGTAGCGATAGTGTTCACCGGTATATCGTGGGAAATAGAGGGGGAGGGTGTTGATAAGCAGAATATGAAACTGCCCAAACACCAGGATGAACTGATAAAAGCCGTTGCAGCGGCGAACAAGAATACGATTGTCGTGCTGATAAACGGGACGCCGCTTCTGATGGAAGAATGGATAGATGATGTCCCTTCGGTGGTTGAAGCTTTATACGGCGGGCAGGAAGGAGGAGGCGCGATTGCCGATATACTTTTCGGCGACGCCAATCCCTCGGGCAAGCTGACAGTGACATTCCCTAAAAAAATCGAGGATTCGCCGTCATATAAGAATTATCCGGGAGCCAACGGCAAAATTTATTATGAAGAGGGTATTTTCGTGGGGTACAGGTATTTCGACAAAGAAAACATCGAGCCTCTTTTCCCCTTCGGGCATGGCCTCTCTTATACGACATTTGAGTATTCCAATCTGAAAATAAAGAACGGTTCCGGCGAGGTTGTCGCTGCAGCCAGCATTGATATAACCAATACCGGGAAAAGGGAAGGCGCGGAAGTGGTCCAGCTGTATGTACAGGATCCCGAATGCAGCGTTGAGCGTCCCGTAAAAGAGCTTAAAGGGTTTAAAAGAATCAGCCTCAAACCAGGGGAAACCAAGACCGTAACATTCGAACTCAAAAAAAGAGACCTTTCTTTTTATGATGTAAAAAGCAAAAGCTGGGTTGCCGAGCCGGGGACATTCAATGTATTGATAGGAAGTTCGTCAAAGGATATTCGTTTGACAGGCAGCTTTTTTATAAGGTAAATTATTGGAGTAAAAATTTGATATAGGTTTAAAGAAACCTTATAGCGTGGGGAAATAAGGGAAAGAGAGTTTAAAACAGGGCTTTCCCTTTTTTATTGGTAAAAATAAAAGGCGCGGAGGAATATATGTTTGAAAAAAGCCGTTTGAATAAACTTACCGCGGTTATGGCGGTCTTTGCGGGGTTGATATTTACAGGCAATGCGGTGTCCGGCTCGATTGCGGACAGGGAGCAAGGCGTCGATGAAAGGGTTGAAAAAATATTAGGCCAGATGACGATTGAAGAAAAGATTTCTTTATGCCATGCGGATTCGAAATTCAGCGTGGTTGCTGTTGAGCGCCTGGGTGTCCCCTCAATATGTATGTCCGACGGCCCGCACGGCGTGCGCGAGGAGTGCAGCAAAAACAGCTGGGCCCCGGCGGGCTTGACGACTGATTACGCCACATATCTTCCCACAGGAACGGCATTGGCGGCCACATGGAACCCCGATATGGCGAAAAAACACGGGACCGTGTTGGGAAGCGAAGCCAGGCACAGGAAGAAAGATATTATACTGGGCCCCGGAATCAATATTATCCGGACGCCCGTCTGCGGCAGAAATTTTGAATATTACAGCGAAGACCCTTATCTTATTTCAAAAATAGTGGTCCCCGAAATCAAAGCAATCCAGGAGCAGGATGTTTCAGCATGCGTTAAACATTATGCCTTGAATAACCAGGAACTTAACAGGGGAGGGGTAAGCGTAGAAGTGGATAAACGCACCCTCAGGGAGATATATCTGCCCGGTTTTGAAGCGGCGGTCAAGGAAGGCGGAGTTCTTACAGTGATGGGAGCATATAACAGTTTTCGCGGCCAGAACTGCTGCCAGAACAGGTACCTGGTTCAGGAAGTTTTGAAAGACGAGTGGAAGTTTAAAGGGGTGCTCATTACGGATTGGGGCGCCAATATAGATACTCTTAATGCCGCCAGGAACGGCACCGATATAGAAATGGGCACGGGCGCGAATTATGATAATTATTATCTCGCAAGACCGTTTCTTAAAGCGATTGATGACGGCAAAGTGCCTGAGAGCGCGCTTGATGATAAGGTTCGCAGGATACTGCGCGTTATGATTCTTTCCGGCATGATGGATAGCGGGCGCAAAGAAGGAGAACGAAATACGGAAGGGCACAGAAAAATGGCGCGGGAGATAGCGGAGGAAGCTGTGGTCCTTCTGAAAAATGACGGTATCCTGCCTCTTGATATCAATAAGGTGAGAAACATACTTGTTGTCGGAGAGAATGCGAATGCGCAGCACGCGCGCGAAGGAGGCAGTTCATATGTAAAGACTTCGTATGAGATAACCCCTCTGGAAGGGCTGGAGAGCAGAGCCGGCGCCCGGCTGAACATTGACTTTATAAAAGTGAGCACGGAAGAAGCGGGTTTGCCGCCTATAGGAGCCGGGTTCTTGACCACCATGGATCCTGTTTCGGGAATTAAAGCATGGAAAGGCGAATACTTTTCCGGAAAAGAGCTTAAAGGTATACCCAGGGAAATCAAATACGATACATCCGTTAATTTCGACTGGCATTCGGGTTGTCCCTTGGCTACTATGCCGCCGGATAATTTTTCTGTCCGCTGGACCGGAAAGATAAAAGCGCCCGAGACGGGAACATATACTTTCAGCCTGGGCAGCGATGACGGTTCGCGCTTTTATATTGATGATAAGTGCCTTATAAGTAACTGGAATGATCATGCGTATGAAGTGAAAAAAGCGAGAATAAAACTCGAGGCCGGGAAGGAATACGCCCTGCGGGTTGAATATTACGAGGGCGGGCAGGCCGCCGCCGTAGGCCTCGGGTGGAAGGTTCCGGAAAAAGGCGGTGAATCAAGGTATTCAGGTATCGCAAAGATTGCAGGGAAAGCGGACGCAGTCATCGTTTTTGCCGGCCTCAACCATAAATATGATACGGAAGGGCGCGACAGGCCGGACATGAAACTTCCTTCAGGGCAGGATGACCTGATAGAAGAACTGGCATCCGCAAACCCGAAGACAATAGTGTTTTTAATAGGAGGTTCGCCCGTGGAGATGCCGTGGATAGATAAAGTTCCCGCTGTTGTCCAGGCGTGGTATTTGGGGATGGAAGGCGGCAACGTCATGGCGGATGTTATTTTTGGCGATGTAAATCCGTCGGGCAAGCTTCCGTTTACATTCCCGAAGAAACTTGAAGATTCGCCGGCTCACGCGATAGGCGATTACCTGCCTGGAAGATGCGAATATAAAGAGGGCATTCTTATAGGGTACCGCTGGTATGATACCAAAAACATCGAGCCGCTTTTCCCGTTCGGGCACGGCCTTTCTTATACAACGTTCAAGTATGGCAATTTGAAGATAAACAAAGGTTCCGGCGATGTCGCGGCGACAGCTGCGCTTGATATAACCAACACCGGAAACAGGGCAGGCGCGGAAGTAGTGCAGTTGTACATCCAGGACCCCGAATGCAGCGTTGAGCGCCCCGCAAAAGAGCTTAAAGGGTTTGAAAAAGTCAGTTTAAAACCCGGCGAGACAAAAACAGTTGAATTTAAACTTACAAAGAGAGCCCTTTCGTTCTATGATATAAAAAGCAAAAGCTGGGTTGCCGAGCCGGGGACATTCAACGTGTTGGTGGGGAGTTCGTCAAGAGATATAAGGCAGGAAGGAAGTTTTGAGCTCTGAGAAACGCGATAAAAGAGATGACAGGTAAATTTAAAAAGATTTTAATAGTTTCGGGCAGTCCTAAAAAAGACGGCAATACCGCTTTGCTTATCGGCTGGTTTGCCGAGGGCGCGGACTTAAAAGGCGCGAATATTGAAATTGTGAATGCCGCCTTTCTCAAATATAAGGCAAGCGGGTGTATATCCTGCAGGCAATGCCAGGATAATGCCGAATACGGGTGCGTTATAGATGATGACGCGAGCTCGGTACTGCTCAAGATGAAGGAAGCGGACATCATAGTCATGGCTACACCAATGTATTTTTTTTCGGCCAGCGCGCAGCTTAAAATCATCTTCGATCGTATGTTTGCCCTTTATAAATGGGACAATGATAATGGGACGTTCGATTCGCCCCTTAAAGGCAAAACACTGGTCCTTTTGGCGAGCGCGTACGAATCGGAAGGGCTTGACGCCCTTGAAAAACCGTTTAAACTGACCGCGGATTACACGGGAATGAAGTTTTCGTCTTTTCTTGTGCCAAATGCCGGTGTTTCGGGCGATTTAAAAAAACAGACCGAAATCCGCAGGAGAGCAATCAGCTTCGGGGAAAGAATAATTTAACTCCGGCCGCGCGCTTTATTATAAAAATTATTTCCTTTTTGCGGATATTACCGTTACCGGCTCCACCGGCACATCGCTGTAGCGGCCCGAATTCGAAGTCTTGACTTTTGCTATCTTATCGATGGTGTCCATCCCGGATGTCACTTGCGCGAAAACGGCATAGCCGTAATCGCGGACTCCGTGGTCGAGAAATTCATTGTCTTTAAGGTTTATAAAAAACTGTGAGGTCGCGCTGTTTACATCCTGTGTCCTTGCCATCGAGAGCCAGCCCCTGCCGTTCTTAAGGCCGTTGTCCGCTTCGTTTTTTATCGAGGGCCGTGTGCGTTTTTGCTTCATATCCTTTGTGAATCCCCCGCCCTGTATGACAAATCCGGGAATGACCCTGTGGAAGATTGTGCCGTCATAAAAACCCGAGTCGACGTATTTAAGAAAGTTTTCGCAGGTCTCCGGGGCTTTATCGGGGTAGAACTCGACCGTAAAATCCCCGAGGTTCGTGGAAAAAATCACTTCCGGATTACCCTTTTTTTCTGCGCTGCCGCCTGAGAAAACGGACGATGTCAGCAAAAATGAAAAAATGAAACCGCTTGAGATAACCATAACCTTCAACATAATAAAACTCCTTTGTTGGAAATTAAAGCACTATTCTAATATAATATAAAAACAAGAGGTATCTTTTTTTCAAAAAGAAGGGGACATATGGTAAGCTCGGCGAAAAAAATCCTTAAACCGGTATTGATTGCGGCCGGCGCTATTTTCCTGTATGCGCATTTTTTCAAGGCCGGGGAACTGCCGGGAAAAGGCGAAATCCTGCCGCAGTTATACCGGGAACCCGGGCAGGTTAAATGCAGCATGTCGCCGTTTGAAGTGAAATCGGGCAAGCTCACCTACACGATAAGACCACTATATGACTACCGCCTTTACGGGATGATAGTCTCTCAACACCGCAGTTCAAGCTGGTGGGATTATTACCACAGGGTCTGGAAAGATACCCTTAATATAAAGGACATTGGAGTGCTCTGGGGGAGCAATTTGAAAAATGAAGTGTATAAGGAAATGAAGTTTAAAAGCGGTTCATGGACGCTGTATTGGTATTATCCCAATGCCGAGGTCCGCTCAAGGTTTAACGAGACCCATGGGTCTAATAACCACCTGCTTGCAACGGATGGCGCGGTTATCGATGCTATAAATAAAGCCCGTACCGGAGACCAGGTCTATTTTGAAGGGTGCCTTGCTGAGTATAGTTACCCCGGCTGGTCGCGAGGGACAAGCGTTTCAAGGAATGATACGGGGTCGGGCGCCTGCGAGGTGGTTTTTGTGACTAAATTCGAAATCCTGAAGCAGGCAAACATTTTCTGGCGGAAAATAGAGTTTTATTGCAAAACAGCCCTGATAATTTCGTTTTTGCTGTACATTTTCATTATAGTGAAGTATCCGTTAAAGTGAGGGACGCGTGAAAATACATAAATGGCAGGTAAAATTAGGCGTTCTGCTGGTCATCCTGACAGTTGCCCTGTATGTGATTCATTATCTCATTTTCAGGGACGCGCATCATATATTCATATACCTTTTGGGCGATATCGCGTTCATACCGGTGGAAGTTCTGATAGTAACTATTATCATCCATGAAGTGCTTACATCCAGGGAAAAGAAAGAGCGGATGAATAAGCTCAATATGGTAATAGGTGTTTTTTTTAACGAGGTCGGCAGGGGCCTTCTGAAATTTTTTTCCGGGTTTGACAAAGAAATCAAAAATGTTTCGGCCAGGCTTATAGTCAGGGATTCGTGGACCGCGGGCGACTATGCGAAAGCGGCCGGCTTTTTCAGAAAAAGGAATGTGCCGGTGGAGATGGACGGGGAGAAACTTCAGGACATGAAGGAATTCCTGAAAAGCAACAGGGAATTCCTGCTGAGGCTCCTTGAGAACCCCAATCTTCTGGAACATGAAAGCTTCACCAATCTTTTATGGGCTGTTTTTCACCTCGCCGATGAACTTGCGCACAGGAAAAACCTTTCGCACCTTTCGATAAAGGATTACGAACATATCTCAAACGATATTAAAAGGGCTTACTCGGTTCTTGTCTGCGAGTGGCTTTTTTATATGCGGCATCTGCAAAAGAACTATCCCTATCTGTTCTCTCTTCAGGTGAGGACAAACCCTTTAGACGCCGAAGCGGCGGTTGAATTCAGGTAATTTGAAAAATTGCCGCGCAAAAGGAGTGTTTTTGCAGAAAACAGGCTTTTTCTGGCTGGATACTATATATGGTGGTTGCTCCGGAAACCGGTAACTATATTTAGTTATACCCCGAAAATCGTATTTAATTGCCTGATATTATGCTTTTTACAGCGTAAAAAAATGTTAAAAAATTTATATTTTTTTCTTGACTTCATATTGCCAAATATATATTATTGCGTCTCTGTGTGAAATGGTAGTGTATTTCTTGACGGTAAAAAAAGGTTTCATACCGAAGAAAAGTAGCAGCAAAACACAAAAACTGATGTGTAAGAATTGCTACTTCCAACTGGAAGAAAATCTGCACATCTCGGGATTTTGCCGACGCCAAGAGAAGCAGGGTAAAACCTGTGACTTGGGGAAATTTTTTGTGCTTTGCCCACGTAGCTCAGTTGGCAGAGCACGTCCTTGGTAAGGACGAGGTCACCAGTTCGATCCTGGTCGTGGGCTCCAG
>JAFGBE010000035.1 GCA_016933315.1 Candidatus Auribacterota bacterium | reverse complement strand
TAGGGCGGAAGCTTTTCCTTTTCCTGGAGCAGGGACCGAGAGCATCCCGGCGGGTTTTGAAACAACGATAAAATAGGGATCTAAAAATATTATTGGTATATTTTTCATCGAGACTTAATATTTTACCGTGCCCCTGCAGTAGGGGTATTCCGAGCATCCCCAGAACCTTCCGAATTCGCCTTCCCTCAGCACCATTTTTGACCCGCACCTCGGACAGCTAGGCACATTGTTCACGATAGGGCTGCAATCTATTTCTTTGTGGGACAGATTTTCGTATCCCTGCCGGAATACGACAGATGCTTTTTTTGCGGCTCCCGAAACGGGAAATTCTTCAACGACTCTCTGCAGAAGCAGGCTGCCTTTTTCGGAATATCGTATGGCTTTTTTTGATTCCCCGTTTTTTATAAGTTTTTTTGCCTGCCCCAGGTAGAAATTCCCGGCCTCATAAAGGATTTCGGGGTTATCCGGGTTTTCTTCGATTTGCCTGACGATGCTCTCCTCAATGGAGTCCATCTGCTCATCTGCGGTCTTTGTAATATGGAGCTCGGTAATTTTCAGGTCTTTTCTTCCGAGGAGAACGTCTTTGCCTTTTTTGTTTAGCAGTATGACAGGATGTTCAGCCCCGCTCACCCTGAGAAATCCGTCCGAAACAAGTCTGTTTATGATTTCCATAACGGATTCAAGCGGTTCCTGGACTGAATTGTAAGTGCGAAGCCTGTCGTACCCGTTCTGCTTGATTACGATTGCCTTGGAGCCGGTCAGTATCTGGGCCACGCGTATTTTTATAAGGGGCTCTTCGATTTCGTCGACGCATTTTAATATATTCTTTGCCGCAGCCGCTTCTTTGTCCGTATATGCTGTTTCCTCGATTTTCGGTTCCTCCTTGAGGATTTCTCGGCCTATGCAGATATCACATCCGGGGCATATATCATGGGCGTATTTTTCTCCGAAATATTCTAAAAGCATTTTTCTCCGGCATGCGCTCGATGTAGCGTACTGGACTATCTGGTAAAGTTTTTTAATTTCCCTGTTTCTCATTTCATTGAGGTTTTCCCAGTCTATGTTCAGTTTTTCAAATGGGGTAGCGCGGTCTTTTATCAGTATGGTTTTGCCCCGGAAAGGAGGAATATATTCTATTATGTTCTGTTTATCCATATTATTGAGCCCTCGGATTATCTGGTCCGGGGTGAGGTCGACGGATTGAATCAGTTTTGACATCGGGAAGGAAAAACTCATTTCATTTTCCGGATCTTTTTGCGAATTTTTTATGATTGCAGAAGTGATGGATTTCTGTATTTTGCTTTTCCGTTCATTCGTGATTATTTCGGGCTTTATCCTGAATTTGACAGATGCGGTGTTATCTGAACGCGACAATATATCAACCGTACCCGCTTTCTTTAGTATGCGCAGGGCGCTTGAAATACCCTGTTCGCTCATTTCCACATAAAGCTGTTTTCTGATTTCTTCCCTTGTTTTGGATATAAGGTTTTCTTCCTGGTTGAGAAGAAAATTGTGGACGGCGAATATCTGTTCTTTTGAGGGATAACTCTGGTCAATAAAATATTCCTGCAGCTTTATGTCTGAAGGTGAATACAGGAGTATGCACCATGATTTTTTTCCGTCCCTTCCGGCTCGTCCTGCTTCCTGATAATAGCTTTCTATATTTCCGGGGATATCATAATGTATGAGGTATCTGATGTCGTCTTTGTCTATTCCCATTCCGAATGCGTTTGTGGCTACAAGCACGGGAATTTTCCCATTCATAAAGCTATTCTGGACTTCTTCGCGCTCCCTGTCGTCCATTCCCGCGTGGTAAGCCATGGCTTTTACGCCTATCGACTTCAGAAATTCTGAAGTCGATTCGGCCTTTTTCCTTGTTCCCACATATACTATTGCGGAACCGTGGTTGCGTTTTAAGGCGTCTTTAAGTACCGCATTTTTGTCTTTTTTTGTCGGAGTATGTATAACACTGAAAATCAGGTTTTCCCTGTCAAAACCGGTAACTATCACCTCTGTTTTGCCGATATCAAGCTGTCTTATTATGTCCTGTTGGACTTCCGGCGTCGCTGTCGCAGTCAATGCTATGACAGGAGGGTTATCCATGAGTTTTATGAAATGCCGGAGCCTCAGATAATCAGGCCTGAAATCATGGCCCCATGTGGATATACAATGAGCTTCATCTATGGCAAGCAATTCCACTTTTATAGTTTTCAGGAGATCTACGAATTTTTTGCTTCTGAACCGTTCGGGCGCTATATAAAGAAGCTTATAAGTACCCTTTTTTGCCTTATTGATCCTGTTTTCCTGTTCTTTTGCGGATATTGAGCTGTTGATAAAAGTCGCTTCTATAAAGAGTTCATTCAGGTCATCTATCTGGTCTTTCATAAGCGATATGAGGGGAGACACGACTATTGTAATTCCCTTAAAAATAACCGCCGGCAGCTGGTAACAGAGGGATTTACCGCCGCCTGTGGGCATTACCGCAAGTATGTTTTTCTTTTCAATGACTTTTTCTATCACGGATTTTTGGCCGGCTTTGAATGTTTCAAAACCGAAATACTTGCTGAGATAGGATAGGGAATCGGGAGTGATGCCCTTATCAATCAATACTTGCTGTAATTGGTCTTTGTTTTCCATAATATTTTTCAATAATATATATATAAAGAAAAACCAATTTACCATTATATTGGAATAACAGCCAGCAAGTCAAATAAAAATGAAAATACACCCTTCCGCTGTTATTGTTTCTGGCAGAATATGTTAAAATTTATGGACAATAAAATATCCTGAGGTTATAATTAATTTTCACCTGCCTTCGCAGAAAGTTGCCGGGTTGGAGTTGTGAGGTTTAGTTTGTCAAAAGAGGGGGAAGAGAGATGTTTTGCAACCGTATTCTGATTGTAGATGACGAACCCGGCATAAGAGAGGTGCTGAAGGATCTCCTTGAAATAAGAGGTTATCAGGTTTCAACCTCCGCTAACGGCGAAGATGCTATTGAGGCCATAAGGGATATTTTCCCCCAGGTTGTGATTCTTGATTATCTTATGCCCGGCATGGATGGGCTTGAAGTGCTTTCGAAGATTAAAAAAGAGTATCCCGAAGTACTGGTTGCCATACTTACAGGAGCCGGTTCGGAATATATTGCGGTTAAAGCCATGAAACTCGGGGCTGACGATTATATATGCAAACCCATAGAAAAAGAACGTCTCTATGCGATTATAGATGAACTCATCGAAAAGTTTAAGCAGAGTCTGGTCTGGAGAAACTATGAATATAAGTATCCTATTGAGGATAACATAATACGAAAATACGAATTTTTGCGAATAGTTTATTCCACCAGCAAACCCAACATACACAAGATATGCAAATTCTTTAACTTTTTCAGGCAGGATTTCTACATATTGAATAAAAAGTTCAGGCAGCACGGCATCATCGGGATTATAGACAAAAGTGTGAGCCAGCTTGAGGAGGAACTCGGTACAGGCGAGGAGCTTGGTGTTAGTCCCGTCAAATTAAATAATGTCTCGGATGATGAAAATGCCGGAGGCGGGGAATCCAGCAAAAGAAGAAGGTATAAGCTTTCAGACTTCATAAACAAGGCTGATCCGGTTCAGATGAGGCTTGAGATGATACGCGAGGCGGCTACAACGCCCAACCCCAATATTACTATGATATGCAGGAAATATCATGTGACGAGGGAAGCTT
>JAFGBE010000034.1 GCA_016933315.1 Candidatus Auribacterota bacterium | reverse complement strand
GAGCGCACTCCCGGATCCTTATCCTTCAGCATCCATATCAGAGCCAAAGTAGACACCTTCTCTTTTATTTCCCCGAGCGAAAAGGCGGATATCCATCTCACACGGGGTTCCTCATCGGTAGTCAGGGGGATAAGGGCATTCACGCTTTGAAGGTTTTTGAATTTTCTCAGGCCCCAGGCTGCTGTTTTCCGGACGCCCGGTTCCTCATCTTTCAAAGCCCTGAGCAGAGGGTGGAAGGCTCTTGTATCGTTTGACTGCGCCAGCGCCGTTGTGGCGGCGAGCCGGACCTCAGCCGACTGGTCTTCCATAACCGCTATAAGAGGTTCGACTGCCTCGGGCATCTGTTTTACGCCCATTTTGTTCTGCAGTATTCTTGCCGCCTGGGCTTTTTCTTCAGCTGTGGGGGATGAAAGCTGTTCTATGTATTTCTGGTCGGAAAAACCGGTGAACTCACACCGGCAGTACTCCGGGTTCAACAGAAGAAACAGGGAAAAAACTGAAAAATTTAAAACTTGCCGCCTTGATAGCATGGTATATTATAAGCCGTAAACAGGGAAGTAATCCATTATAACTTCCTTTTTCACTCCGGTTATCTCTGAAAATTTCGCGGAATACTTTTTGCGGATTTGAAGGATTTTTTCTTTTCGGGCGCTTGCGGCGTTTTGAATCCGCCTCGCTTCGGATACATCTAATTTTTTCCTGGTTATGTCTTCAAGGTCCGAGCAAATCTTATCAGGGTCGTTTTCTTCCGGCAGGTTGGCGGTTATGGTCTGTGTGCCCAGGCCTGTTATCCTCGATAATTCGCCTATGAACCGGGCCCTTGCCTCGTTAAGCTCCTCCTCCATCTCTATTTTCCTTTTACCGAAGGAAATCCGTTCGTCGAGAGTCAGGGGCTTCCCCCTGGCGAATTCAAGGCGCGCGACGAAAGAAAGCTTTGTTTCCGCGCGCAGCTCGGAAGGAAAAGAACAGAGTATTGACAGAAGACATATAAACATAAGGCATGGAAATCTTTTGTTCATTTAACCTTTCCCGCGATTTGTTTTATATATTCTCCTGCATTAAGGCGTATAAGTCAAATTTAAAGATTTGTCCGCGCGGGTATAATATTGAGGCTGAAAAACTGATGCTAAGACTGGCTCGCGGGGTTTTCCGGAGCAAAACCCGGGGCATTCGGGCCGAACCTGGTTCCGCCTAAAGGAGGCTGGTAGCCTTCAGCTCCGAGAGTTTGAGGGTTAATGCCCTGTGACAGGATGTCAAGGGCTTCGCCGAATGTGACAAATGAATTTATCGGGCCGTTTATATTTACGCCTGCGTTTGCCAGCGCTTCAATAGCCGCCTGTACGGCGATTTCCGCGCCCGCGTCGATTGCCGCCTGGGCGTCGGCGGGGCTTAGAGCTGAACCCGCCTGAGACATTGTAATGTTAAGAGATGCCTGTATCATATTCTGCAGGCTGCCGGCCTGGCTGTTGATTGAATTGGCGAGCGCCTGGCTCAACGACTGGGTATTCCCGGAATACTGGTTCCCGGACTGCGAAAGGAATTGGTTGAAGTTTACCGTAACGGGGTCTCCCGTCCTGTTCCCGCTGGCGTCCAGCGCGTATGTGGTTACCGCTCCGTCAGTGACTTCCACTTCCATATTCTGCCCGTTGTAAGAAAGCTTATAAGTGGTTCCTTTGATGGCGGCAACTGATACGGGAGTCGCCGTTTTGAACGCGGCGCCTTTCCTGATATCGTTTATGTCCACTATCATATCGCCCCTGGCGAGGTAAAGAAGGACGTTTTCTGTCTTATCGGGATTGTAGTCCAGTGTTTTTATTATGATTTCGGAATCATCGAGTATTTTTATTCCGCCCATGGAGCCTATCTGGAGGATTGCGGAAGATTCTTTATCGGTTGAAACGGAAGCGCCTTCGGCAAGCGTCATTCTTTCCTGCGCTGCTGTCCAGTCCGCGCCGCTGTTCTTTTTGACCTGGACGGCCCCGTTGATATTGATGAGCATGGCGAGAAGCTTCTCCTTATCTTCTTCGCCGGTCAGTTTTTTTATTACCTCGTCTTCCAAGCCCAGGCTCCGCTCGAGGATAATAGCCATGTCGCCGTTGGTAAGGGTCTTATCCGCTTCAAATCCGCCGGGAGGGGTTATGCCTCTTGCGGCAAGTATGGAGAAATAATCCTCAGTCGACGGGTTATCGGGCAGCAGGCTTGTCAGCCCCAGTGAATTTACAAGGTATTCGGCAAACTGGGCCTGCGTAATGGCATCGGTGCTTTCAAGCGAAAACGCAGCAGTCCCCGCGAATAGAAAAAACAGGATAAAGATTATATTTAAATATTTCATAAAGGTGCTTTAAAAAGACAGTTAGCAAAATTTGCGGGTAACATCCCGGCACATAAATATTTCATAAAAATATGAAGTTGTCAATCCGAAAAATAAGATATGAGCAGATTCGCCGCCCTTACTTGACGGCTTTTTCATAGGTTTGGTTGATCATTATCGGCCTGTAAATGTAATCGATATAGCCGAACTTTTTCTTGGGGTCGTATTTCAGGCTTATTATGACATCTTTGCCCACCCATTCATATTCATACCCCTCGGTATCATCATTTGCGCGTTTGCCGTGCTGGTAAAAAAGCAGGCTTCGTATCTTTTCGAAGTTTTCTTCTCCCTCAAACCCGAGGCTTGCAGCGTAGAATTTATTCTTGGAGAATACATACACTATGATCTTCAGCCGGGCGCTTCCGAAATCGAGGTTTTCGTTTTCCATTGCGAAAAGCGTGTCACTGCCGGATTTCCGGACCGGCTGGAGGCCGGGTATATTGCCGGATGATGCCTGCCATTTTATGCCGCGGAAAGCATCGGGTTCATTCTGGAAAGAACCCGCCCGGGTAGGGTAAAATACCGCAATCAGCAGTAATGGGATGAGCAATAAGGCAGCTTTTGTTTTCATAACCGCTATATTATATACAATTGTGTCAAATAAGTGTTAACTATTACGGATATACGGTTGTTTGTACCCGGAAAATTTGCCGCCTGCCCAACGGTATTTATATATATAAGTCTTTTAAAAAAGAGATTTATGTGATAAAAATATTAGAGATTATTTTTTGCGGGAAGGATATCTTGGATGAAAAGATTTTTATTATATGCGTTGTTTCTGCTCGCCGCTTCGCCTGTATCGGCCCAGCTGGTCATGATGAAAACCGATAAAACGGAAAAAGGGTGGGAGAGGGTTTTCTACAGCGCCAGCGCGGAGCTGGCTGCGCAGGAATTTGACCGCGACTGGAATTTAAAAAGGACGAGGGGCAGGATACCCGACGGCGTAGTCAGGGAATACGACGCTTCGGGACGGCTTATCAGGATATATAATTATAAAAACAACAAAAGAGAGGGCGAATCCAAGGCGTACTATGAGAACGGGAAGGTAAAATCCATAAAGAATTACAAGAGGGATAACCTTGAAGGCATAAGCAGGAATTTTTATTCTGACGGGGTGCTTGAAACGGAGAGAACTTATAAAAAAGGGAAACTGGACGGCTTATGCAGGAAATATGACGGGAAAGGGACTTTGCTCTTTGAATATAATTACAGCGGCGGAGAGCAGGACGGGATAACCAGGCAATACACCCCGGAAGGGGTACTTATAGGCGAATATAATTTCAAAAAAGGGAAACTGGACGGCGAATCGAAAATCTATAACTCCGACGGGAAATTGATAAGCGTCGATACATACAGCGGCGGAGAGCTGGTGCGCAAACAGGCTTATTAAGGCAATTATGAAAACCAGAACAGTCAGACTTTTGGTATCCTGCCCCGACAAAAAAGGGATAGTTGCCGCCGTTTCGTCTTTTTTATTCGACAACGGGGCCAATATCATTGAGTCGGACCAGTATGCTACGAGCCGTTCATCCGGCGTTTTTTTCATACGTATTGAGTTTGAAGCAGGGAAAGAACTGGCGGATGCCGATAACTTCAAGCGGAAATTCGGGCCGCTGGCTGAGAAATTCGATTTTAATTGGACGGTGAGTTTTGCCGAGCCGCGCAAAAAGATGGTTATTTTCGGGTCTTTGGAAGAACATTGCGTGCTGGAACTGTTGTGGAGGTGGAAAAACGGGGAACTTCCGGTTGATATCCCTTATATCATCAGCAATCATGAGGTATTGAAAAGCGTCGCGGACCAGTTCGGCGTTGATTTTAAATTCTTCAAGGTGGACAGGGAGAACAGGGAAAAGGCCGAACAGGCGGCGAGAGCCCTGATCAGGGGCAAAGTGGATTTCATCGTGCTGGCGAGGTATATGCAGATATTGACCGGCGGGTTTGTCGATGAGTACAGGAACAGGATAATAAACATACATCATTCATTTCTTCCTGCGTTTGCGGGAGCAAAACCCTACGAGCAGGCGTATCAGAGAGGGGTAAAGATAATAGGCGCGACTTCCCATTATGTTACCGAGGAGCTTGACAGAGGCCCGATCATCGAGCAGGATGTCGAAAGAGTGACCCATAAGGACAATGTAGAGGAGCTGAAACGCAAGGGGAAAGATATAGAAAGAACTGTCCTGTTCAGGGCCGTAAAGTGGCATGCGGAAGACCGTATTATAGTTTATAACAACAGGACGATTGTCTTTGCCTGAACCCGCCCGCCGGGCCGAAACCCCGGAATAAAATGATTGTCATATTTCTTCCGGGAGATTAGAATAAATAGGATTTAGCCATATATAAGTGTTCACAGGTCGGGGGTATTAAAGATGATTTCGGCGTACATATATGCAGAGGAAAAGCTTGAGATAATCGATTCTATCGGCGGGCTTTCCAAAGATATCCTGCAAAAAGGGAAGGTGTGGCTTGATATATCGCAGCCGGCCG
>JAFGBE010000033.1 GCA_016933315.1 Candidatus Auribacterota bacterium | reverse complement strand
GTGATATCAAGCTGCTTTTTCAGGAAACCTTCCACCGCAACTTCATTTGACGAACTCATAACAGCCGGATATATACCCCCTTTTTCCAGGACATGATACACCAGCCTGAGAAAAGGGAATTTTTTCCTGTCAGGATTGACAAAGGTCAGTCTTTTTATGTCAGTCAGATCCAGGGCGCCGGCCGGAGATTCTATCCTATCCGGATACGTCAACGCATACTGGATGGGAATCCTCATATCAGGAACGCTCAACTGCGCTATAACCGAATTATCCCTGAATTCGACCATCGAATGGATAATGGACTCAGGGTGGATTAGAACCTTTATTTTCTCCGGCGCCAGGGCGAAAAGCCATTTTGCCTCGATAATTTCAAGGGCTTTATTCATCAATGTCGCGGAATCCACGGTGATTTTCGCGCCCATTTTCCAGCGGGGATGCTTTAAGGCATGTTCCGGCCTCATAGCGCTCATACGCCTTTTGCTGCAACCTAAAAACGGCCCTCCGGACGCCGTGAGAATAATATTTTTCAAATCAGTTTTACTGTTGCCGGCAAGACACTGAAATATAGCGCTGTGTTCGCTGTCCACAGGTATAATCTCCGTTCCGCTCCGGCGGGCCCTATCCATAATAAACTGCCCTGCCATAACCAATGACTCTTTATTCGCTATCGCAAGCCTCTTCCCGGCGCCGGCCGCCGCATATGTGGGTTTTAATCCCGCGGACCCCACTAAGGAGGAAACACAAATATCCGTTTCCTTAAGAGAGGCAATTTCTAGGATCCCGGCATTTCCCGCAAGAAGCTTAACGCCGGCAGGGATTTTTTTCCTGAGGGCCGGATATTCCTTTTCGTCGGCGATAACGGCGTAGCGGGGCCTGAATTCGCGTATCTGCTTAAGCAACAAGCCGCTGTTCCTGCCGGCGCTCAGGGAAAGCACTTTGAACAGGCGCGGGTTGTTCCTGATAATATCCAGGCAACTGCATCCGATAGAACCTGTTGACCCAAGTATAGAAATTTTTTTTACTTTCTGCATCACACCACTAATAAAAATTTTTTTATCTGTAATTATCCCTGCCTGCCAAAATTAATTTCTGCTGCGCCTAAATTAAGATAAGTAAGTGTTTCGAGCGGATTCGGGAGCTGAGTTTTTATCTCAGCGACAGCCTCGCAGTTCCGCCTCTGGCGGGACGAGAATGAGCGAGAAATACTTACTTATCTTAAGACCCCACCTTTTCTGTTTAACTGTTCAAAATATACCTTACATAGAAATAAAAAACCGGAGCGCACAGAAGAGGGCTGTCAAGAATATCAAGCATTCCCCCGAGGCCGGGAAAGAGCTGCTTTGAATCTTTTATTTCGGCGTCTCTTTTCAAGAGAGATTCGGAAAGGTCTCCTATCTCAGCCACAACCCCGATAATGCATCCAAGTATTATCGCATCGAAAAGAGAAAAACCAACCTCCTTAATAAAGAAATATGTCGCCAATCCGCCCACCACTGAACCTATAATACCGCCTATCAGGCCTTCAATCGATTTCTTCGGGCTTAAGCGGGCATTAAGCCGGTGCTTTCCGAAAACAGAACCTATGAAAAAAGCAAACGCGTCAGAAAACTTGATCATCATAACAGCCGAAAACAAATAATACTTTCCTATGGAAATTGACTGGAAAAACCTCAATAAAACCAGGAAACTGAAAAGATAACCGACATAAAATATGCCGAGTATCGTGGTTGATATCCCGAATATGGCATTATTTGTGGAAGCCACAAACAGCTGCCTTACGAAAGCGCCGCAGGCGGCGAATAAGAAGACCCATGTAAGCAGGGATAATGCCCTTTCGTTAATTCCGCACAGGACACCGACGACTATAATAATGACTATATTGCAAATGGTCCCATACCATTTCGACGCCTTAATGCCTTTTTGCTGCACGAGGTCGTAAAACTCTACGGAACTCCAGAAGACAAAAGCGACAGCACCGCCGATAATCAAATACGTGTTATCAAAGAAAATCAACAGCAATAAAAGGAATATTAATATAGCCGAACTGAACAATCTTTTTCCGAGGTTATCCATAAATTTTACGCTCTTTCTTTTCCGTATCTTCTCTCTCGATCACAATATTCCGTGATAGCCTCTATGAGTTCTTTTTTGCCGAAATCAGGCCACAGGACCCCGGTAAAGTAAAATTCCGTATACGAACACTGCCACAACAGGAAGTTGCTTAACCTGACCTCCCCGCTGGTCCTTATCAATAAATCAGGATCCGGAATGCCGTCAGTGTAAAGGTGCTTTTGAAATACAGCCTCATCTATCGCCTGCGGCTGGATATCGCCTTTTAAACATTCAACTGCTATTTCGCGGGCGGCCCTTACTATTTCCGGCCTGGAACCATAATTCAACGCCAGAACAAGGGTTAACCCTGAATTAGATTTAGTCCGGCTTTCAACGGAAATTATATTTTTTCTCAAATCGGGCGGAAACAAACTGACATCTCCTATAACCCTGAACCTTATACTGTTCTTCATCATATTCTTAAGCTCAGAGGCGAGAAACCTGTTTAAAAGCCTCATAAGCGCATGTACCTCGCTTTTGCGCCTTTTCCAGTTTTCAGTCGAAAAAGCGTATAAAGTCAGGTACTTTACGTTCAACTCCACGCATACTTCGACAATGCGGCGGACGGATTTCGAACCCTCAAAATGCCCCTTTATCCTCGGCAAACCTTTTCTCTTTGCCCATCTGCCGTTCCCATCCATAATTATGGCTATATGATCTGGAACCTCTAGTTTCTGCATACCCGGACACTTATAGATTATTGATGATTAAAAACTTAAGTAAGTGATTATATTTTTTTAAACATAGGGTGTCAATAGATTATAGAATAGGAAGGAAACCGCTCAATTCAGGCGGAAACAGATGGAATTCCCGCCGGCGTGTTTACTGGTTGAGAATATCCTGCATTTCTTTGCCGTATTTTTCGCATAACAAGCTGATATCAGCGTTGTTATCCATTACGACAATCTCATGGAGACGGTAAAATGCATCCTGTAATTCCGCCAGATGCTCCGTCCGGGGAAAACATTTCCCGAAAGGAATAGATTTTATGAATGCGCTCTCGCTGTATGACTTTGAGGAAAAATACTGCTCGGATTCAGCTATCTTTTTTAATGCCGGAGTGGAAAACCCCATCTTGACTATCAGTTTCTGGCCATGTTCCCCTGCCAGAAACTCAATAAGCCTCCACGCGGCATCTTTGTTCTTCGATGCTTTGCTTATCGAAAAGCATGAACCTTCGCCCAAAGTGGCCCTTTGCTTTCCCTTCGGCAGAACAACGACATCCCACTTGAAGTTCGCATAGTTCTTATAATAAGGCACCATCCAGTGCCCGTCGACTACCATCGCGACCCTGCCCTGCACGAAGAAAAGGCTTGTATTAAGCACTTCCAGCTCCGTAACACCGGGGACAATACCGTATTTAAACCTCATATCGGATATGAATTTCAACGCCTGGACAAAATTATCCGAAGTCACTGTTATTCTTTTGGGATTCAAATAATCATCCGTCAGATAAGCATCATTCTGCCATATCCACAAAAAAGAAGAAAACGGATGACCGTATACATATCCGTAAACTTCCTTAATGCCGTTATTATCAATGTCCAGGGTCAGCTTTTCGGCTTTCTGAAGAAAATCATCCCACGTCCAATCATCCTTCGGATAATCAACACCATACGTATCGAAAATATCTTTATTATAAAACATACAGTAAACGGCAATATCATTCGGCAATCCGTAAATCTTATTCCCGAATTTATACAGGTTGAAGGGTCCTTCATAAAAATCCGAAGCTTTTATGTTTCTGGACCTGCGAATATAAGGGGAAAGGTCTTCGAGCGAATCCTGCAGGACATAAGCCTGTATCCTGTACGACTCCATAAATATGACATCGGGGGGCGTGCCGCCGGCTATCATGGTGCGCAATTTAGACCAGTAATAGCGGGTTTCAACATTTTGCAGCTCTACTTCAATTCCCGGGTTTTTGCGCTTAAAAACATCTACAACTGTTTTCCATATGCTTAACTGTTCGGGAGTGGCCCTCAGCAAAAAAACTATTTTTTTTGTCCCGGGCTCTTTTTTCACCTCGGAACACGAACTTAAAAAGGCGCCTATAATAAAACAAAAGCCCCATAGAAAAAACCTCTTTAAAATCCGCGCCATAGCGTATTTTAACACACTGTTTTCCCCGTTAAGCTGAAACCTAAAAACTATGGGTTTTTATGAACCTGGCTATTTCGTCAATATCGGCTTCGGCGACAGAAATACAAGTGTCAGCGCAGCCGTAATATAATCTCAAAGTCTTATCATTTACAACTGCGGAACTGGGAAAGACCACATTGGGCACATCCCCGACCCTTTCATAAATTTCGGTGGGGGCCAACAGGTAATCTTTGGTCCTGTACAGGACTTTCCACGGTTTTTCCTTATCAAGGATGGCTCCTCCCGCATAATACAGATAGCCGTTGCAGCTGGTCCATACCCCATGATAGATAAGCAACCAGCCGTCTTCCACCTCAATAGGAGCCGGGCCCGGCCCGACTTTAGTCGACTGCCATCCCTGCAGCGGGCCGAAGACAAACCTGTGTGTGCCCCAGTGGACAAGATCAGGGCTCGTGGAATAAAAAACATCACCGAACGGCGTGTGCCCCCTGTCACTGGGACGATGAAGCACCGCATACTTTCCATTGATTTTTCTCGGGAAAATCACACAGTTCCTGTTTGCCGGCGGGAACAAATTATCCATTCTCTCGAAGTTTTCGAAGTCTTTGGTTTTTGCCAGCCCTATACAAGGCCCCTGGGAAGAATCCACACACCATGTTATATAATAGACACCGTCAAGCATGGTAATTCTCGGGTCATAATTCCTTTTGCTTTCAGGGATATCGGGGTTGGAGCATTTCATTTTGATTTCTTCATCATCAATCTTCCAGTGAATCCCGTCTTTGCTCCTTCCCGCATGCAGTGTAAACCTGAAATCCTGTTCATCAACCCTGAAAACCCCGGCATACCCGTCTTTGAAAGGCACCACGGCGCTGTTATGTATGCTGTTGGCCCTTTTGACCGCTGCGGCGGTGATGATAGGGTTGTTTTTGTATCTTTTGAAAACACTTTCATTAGCCATAAGTTGCTCCTCCAGATTGTAATTAAACACTAAACTTCTTTATTTAACCACAGATAACACAGAACACACAGATAAAAAGCAAAAAACATATAAATAGTTTAAAAATTCTTAAATTTTTCTTTTGTGTTTAATAGTTTCTATCTGTGTAATCTGTGTCATCTGTGGTTACTATCGCTCTTTCAGTATCTATAATTATTCTTGCCTGCCGCAGGCAGGCGTGTCATCCCCGCCTAAGGCGGGTAAATGTGGTTACTATCGCTTTTTTTAGCATCTGAGTCATCCCTGCCCGCCTATGTTTTGTGGCGGGTGTGGTTCCAATGCTTTTTTATCTTTTTACTACTAAACTACTGAACCACTCAACTACTTATTTGCTCAACTGTTTAACTAGTTTACAACGGCGGCCGTTTGCCTTTTTTGCAGATTTCTATAAGGTCGGACATTTTTGCCGTCGCGACATTCATACACTGGTCGGCGCCGCCGTAATAGATTTTCAACGTCCCGTCAGGTTCGGGAACGGCTCCGCATGTAAAAACAACATTATGGACATAACCTACCCGTTCATGAACGGCATCGGGGCTTAAAATAAACTGATCCGCTATCCCTATGACTTTTTCCGGATTTTCAAGGTCAAGCAAAGCGCATCCCAAGCGGTATATCTGCCCGTCCATAGTACACGTAGTAGCATGATAAATGCATAACCACCCTTCCTTGGTTTCTATGGGAGGGGCTCCCGGGCCTACTTTATTGTTTTCCCATATATTTATCGAACTCGGCATCATAAGAGCCTTGGAATCGCCCCAGTAAGTCAAATCCGGAGAATAAGATATCCACGTTCCAACCTTACCGCCGTAGTTAGGCCTTGTAAAACGCGCATACCTGCCGCCGATTTTTTTCGGGAACAAAACGGTATTACGATAATCAATATCGGTTATTATGCCGACTCTTTCAAACTTCTCAAAATCTTCCGTCCTGGCCAGGCCCGTCCTGAAACCGATGTTAGAATAACAGCTGTAAGTAATGTAATATGTATCGCCGATTTTCGTTATCCTGGGGTCTTCTATCCCCCTGTCTTCATACAAAGCATACGGCCCTGATTCGGCTTTTTTCATAACGGGTTCCTTTCTTACCTTGAAATTGAACCCGTCCTTGCTTTCCGCCACGCCGAAACAGGATATCGTATTCAGCTGGAGTATCCTTAAGAGAAGGATATACTTGTCTTTATATTTGGCAGCCCCGGAATTATAAACAGCCTCAGCCGGAAAAGGGATATCTTCTTTTGTAAGAATAGGATTTCCCTCATATTTTTTACACACAAATTTCATCATCGCTGATCCCCCTTTTCATTGTTGAGAACTTCCTGCATCTCTTTTGAGTATTTTTCACATAAAGCCCTTATATCCGCTTTTTCGTCTATTACAACCTGTTCATGCAGCCTGTAGAATATATTTTCGAGTTCCGACAAGCTCTGTATCCGGGGCTGGTACATGCCGAAAGGTATTGATTTAATAAACGCTTCCTTGTTTTTCGGCGGAGGGTTCAAAAACACATCTGTCTTCGTTATCTCCTTCAAGGCAGGCGTCGAAAACCCTTCTTTCACGATTATCTGCTGCCCTTTCGGCCCCGCCAGGAATTCGATCAATCTCCAGGCCGCATCCACATTCCCGGATCCTTTGCATATGGAAAAACACGACCCTTCCCCCAGTGTGGCCCTTTGTTTCCCTCTTGGAAGCATTACCACATCCCAGTCAAACTTAACGTTGTTCTTGAAATAAGGGACCATCCAGTGTCCGTCAACGCACATAGCGACTTTCCCGTTGGTAAAGAACTGGCCTGTATTAAATGCCTGTACGGCCGCCTCGCTCGGGACAATCTTATATTTAAACCTCAGGTCCGCCAGGAACTGCAAAGCCCCCATGAAATTGTCGGATGTAATAGTCACTTTCTCGGGATTATAAGGATTGTCGGTCAAATAAGCGTCATTCTGCCATATCCAGAGGAAAGGATACCCGTAAATAAACCCGTATACATCGGTTGTGCCGTCCCCGTTCGTATCGACGGTAAGCTTCTGAGCTGTATCAAGGAAATCATCCCATGTCCAATCATCCTTCGGATAATCGACTTCATATGTATCAAAAATTTCCCTGTTATAGAACATGCAGAAAACGGCGATGTCGTTAGGTATGCCGTATATCTTGTCCCCGTATTTATACAGGTCATAAGCTTTCTCAAAAAAATCACTCTGCCTGATATTTGAAGATTTCTCGAGATATCCCGACAGGTCAATCAAAGAACCCTTTAAGGCGTATGCGGGCAGCCGGTATGATTCCAGGAATACAACATCCGGAGGGGTGCCTCCCGCTATCATGGTCTGCAATTTTGACCAATAACTGTTATAATCCAGATTGTTGATTTTAACATTTACATCCGGATTTTCCGCCATAAAAGCATCAACTGCTTTTCTCCAAACTTCAAGCTGTTCGGGCGTCGCTCTTGTTAAAAACAATACCCTGCTTTTCTGCCCGTCTTCCTGTATCCTCCCGCAGGATGACACTATGAAAACCAGAAGCGCGGCGGCAAAAACATTTAAAAATCTTTTATGTCTCATAAAAATCTCCTTAAATAAGCGACACCCCGGAAAACTTATTTTAACGTTCTTATTATATCCTTTGAATACCACTCTTTAACAGTTTCTTCTGCGGGTTTTTTGTGAATCACAAAAGACCTGTCTCTCTCCCCGCCTTTGGACAAGTTAACATACCAGTACCACCAGTAAATGCCATGGAGCCATTCTTTGTCTCCAACCGTCTCTATCAGCGCCTTGTAGCAGTCATCCTGCAGTTTCAGGTTGACAGGGGTCCGCAGAACCCATTCGAAAGGAACCCTGGCCGCGCCGTCGGCGCTGTGGTACCCTATCTCGGTGAATATAACCGGTTTCTTGATATAATCGGCCCATTCTTCTATTTCCTTGAGATGGGGTTCCCATCCTTCTAGTATATCTTCATAGGCGGGTATGTTTTTTTCAGTCAGAGGGAAGTAAGGGTCTAACCCGGCATAATCAAGCTCATCCCAGAATTCAATATTGACATATTCCTCATACCAGTTTGCCGCATATGTTATTTTACCCGAGTAGGCTTCTCTCACGCTTTTAATAACTTTTGTCTTCCACAACTCGCCTTTGTCAATCGTCGTACCGGAAAGCTCTACGCCGATACATAATATCTCGACCCCGTATTTTTGAGCCATTTCCGCGTATCCCGTTATCATATCGGTGTAATTATCAAACCACTCTTCCCAGTCCCTGTCATTGTAAAATGCGATATCCACCCTTGAACCGCTCTGGTGGTTCAAGATGTCGATATGCGGTTTCAGCATTATCTTAAATCCTTTCTGGTGCGCAATTTTTATAAACTCGGAAAGGTCTTCGTCGGACAAAGTTTTCCGGGTCCTTTTTATCTCCGTGGAGTCAGGCGTATCCTGAAACCATATGGGCGAAACGGATACCCATTGCGCATTCAACTGTTTCAGGTAATCCAGAGATTCCAGGGCCCTTTCCGAAAGATAGTTGCTTTCCCAGCTGACAAAACACATCCCTTTCTGAAAAACTTCTTCCCTGTTACAACCCCGAAGCACAACAATAATAATAATCACTATTACTATTGCGCCGGCTATCCAGTAACCGTTTTTTTTCCTCTTTCCGGTACGACGTTTCATATCAAATTACTCCTTACTTATATGCCCTGATGTTATCAATGTAAATAGGGCCTTTATAAACAGGTTTCATGTTAGATTCCACCCTGACATCAATTTTCCTTATATCGGCGCTGAATTCTTCATCGACTGTCGTTCTTTTCCAGTCTTTGCTTCCCGGCGCTATGTTTGCCGTAACGGTAGTCCATTCTCCCGGAGTGAGGTTGAATGACCTGGACTGTTCCACCCATTTCCATTCTTCGCCCTGCGTAAGTATTATCTTGCCTTTAAGCCCCTCGGGAGCATCTTTCGGAACGTAAATATCGACCGCTATGTTTTCGTAATCCGACAAATCGTAATATTCCGCGACTTCGACAATCGCCGCAGCCCACATTTTCCCCGGGAAATCGGCTTCGATTTTCAAAGACCCTTTTCCCTTCGAAGACACATCATTAGAAGCGCATATCTCACTCGCTACATGGTCATCCTTTTCATAAGCCCAGTCCGGGATTTCCCAGCCGTCTTCATCACTCTCAAAATCAGCGATTATCTCTTCATCCGCTGACATGGAGAAGCTTGGAAATCCGCAGAAAAGAACCAGAACCAAACCTACAAATAAGATCTTATTCATAATATACTCCTCCTTGTTATTGTCCGTTTTCCCTGTTCAGATCTTTCAATACTCCTTCGGCAATCTTCCCATTTATAGTAAAGTCCAAAGGCCTGAAAACTTCAGCTGGAAAATAATTCCACCAGTAAAAACCTTTAAACCATTGTTCCTTGAGCATGGCATTCAGCATAGCCTTAAAACACATAGCCTGCTCTTCCTGGTCTTCTTTCTCGGATGATGTGTACCACGGTGTCTTGTTTGTGCCGTCGGCGCTTTGATACCCCACTTCAGTGAAGATAAGGGGAATGCTTATGTTGTTTTCATCCCTGTATTCCTTGATTTCTTCTTTAACAGATTCCCATGCGCTATCCAGGTCATCCTGTGAAGGATCTTTTTCGCCCGTCAACGGGAAATAAGCGTCTATACCCATAAAATCCAGCTTATCCCAGAAAAGAACGCCTTTATACTCCGACCAGTTGGCGGCATATGTTATTTTACCATTAAATACCGCCCGCACTTCCTTTATCAGGTTATTCCAATGCTGGTCATATTCCTCATATGTGGTAGCTTCCAGTTCCGTCCCGATACAGAAACACTCTACATTATACTCCCGGGCAATGGACGCAAAATGCATAATGAAAGCAAGGTAACTTTCAAACCATTCGTCACCGGGTATTATATCCCCTCTGAATGTTCCGTTGATACAATCCACATGGGGTTTAAGCATTACTCTCATGCCGTTTTTATGGATCTGGTTGACGGCGTGTATGACGGCCTCATCCCTGGCGCTGTTTCCCCCTACATACATAGGCTTTATGGAGGCTGAATCCTGCTCTTCCTGATACCACGTTATTACCAGGGATATATCCGTGACATCCAGGCTCCTAAGATATTCGATGATTTTATCGGAATCAGCGCCAAGCAACTCGACATTATGATAAGAAGTATAGGCAACGCCTTTCTGAAAATCGGCCGCCGCCAGTTCTCCCGGGGAAGAAACCGGATCTTCTTTTTCAAGGTGCTCGCTCAGATGAATCGCCTTTTCAAACTCAGGATATATTTCGGCAAGCGGCTTTTCATCCGGATTACTTTCCTCGCTGCCGTATATTTCAACTTCCCATATAGAAACGCCCCAGTTCTCATTTATTTTCTCAAGAGACCCGATTTTAACGAATCTTGATTTTTGCGGTTTAAATTCAATCTTCTCGCGGCCTCCCGAGCTTTTTTCTGCCTGCCCGACTTCCTCCCATGTTTCCCCATCCGGAGAAATGCACACATTGTACTTCAAGGCAAAAGCCCTCTCCCAATTGATAACCACCGAACTGATGTATTTGTCTTTTCCGAGGTCAATAATCACCCATGAATTGTTTTCTTCGGCGTCAGACGCCCAGCGTGTAGAGAGGTCTGCGTCAATCAGCGCCCCCGCATCCGCTTCGGGAGCCCAGCCCGGCGTTTTATCAAATGACGACACCTTTGCATCCGACGGCATCAGATAGACATCCGCCGAAAAACAATGGGCCGTCCACATGAAAAACACTGTAAGCGGGAAAATAATATGTCTGTAAGTTTTATTCACAATCAACCTTGCCTAATTTGCAACCCATCCGCCGGCGCTGTCCGTATACCACCACAGCGTACCGGGAACGGACGCTCCGTCAACAACTTTTATGAAATCTACATGGCCGTCGAGAAAAAGGCAGTTTATGCCGTTCTTATGGCACAACATCCCTGAGCCGGCATTATCCGGCAGATCCCACATTATGGCCGCCTCTTCGGGGTGTTTCAGATAAGCGATTTTGGCCGGGAAATTTACCTTGGGCTCATTTGGATTCTGGTCGGCGGAACCGCTTCTGGTCCTCCATGTATTATAACGGTAAGTGATATCGTGTGTATACCCCCAGCTGTCGGGCATGTCGAACTTGCCGAGATTCATGCCCGGCGCATTCGGATAACCATACCTTGCGCCTTCCGGACACACCCATACATTTGAATCGGCTCCAGCGCCGCCCATACTTATATAACTCGCCAGCACATACTGTATATCATCATTATTGTCGCAGAACTGGTTGCCTCTCCATGGAACATAATCAAGGCATGGAGGAAGAATTTCATTGAACTCAAGAGTATACATATACAACGCATTTCCGATCTGCTTGAGATTATTCATACATACAGCCATTCTGCCCCTGTGCCTCGCCTCATTCAGCGTAGGCAGCAAAAATCCGGCTAAAATGGATATTATCGCAATCACAACCAGTAATTCGATAAGAGTAAACCCCGTTAGAGAATTTTTCTGCTTAACAATGTCCAATCTCCTATCAGTTATGCGAAGAACCTTATTTTTGGCCTTGCCATAAAACTTCCTACCTGCCGACAAGCAGTTCTCTAATGGGGTAAAAGCTTTTCTGCCTAACATTTTCATTAAAAGGCCTCTTCCTTTAAATTTTCCTACAGCTTTTTCTCTCCACAAGACGCACGCCAAGCTCGCAACTTTCTACATCTTTATCTTCATCAATAAGGCTCTTAAGTATATCTATCGACATTTTTCCCATTTTTTCTTTGTCAACAGCCAGCGTCGTCAATGCCGGATCCGCTTCGGATGAAGGCTCTATGTCATCAAAACCTATGACACTGATATCATCAGGAACCGCAACACCTTCATCCTTCAGGGCTTTCATAACATTCAGGCCTATTGCATCGTTCGCGGCGAATATCGCTGTAGGCCTCTCCTTCAATTTTGTAATTATAAGAGCTTCATTGTAACCGCAATTAACATCCCCTATGATTTCAAAATATTTTTGTCTCTTTATCCCCGCCTGTTTCAAAGCATCCGTATAACCAAGATACCTGTCGCTGAAACTGTTCCTCTCAATCGGCCCTCCGATGAAAGCAATCTTTTTGTGCCCGAGCCTTAAAAGGTAATCAACGGCGGATTTGGCTCCTTTAATATTCCCCGTCTTGACATACTTGAGCGAAATATCGTCATAATAGTTGTCGATTATTACACACTTTAATTTTAAATTATCTATCTTCTGTACAATATCCTTGCTTATCTCGCCTACAAGAAGTATTCCGTCAACCTGTTTCCTGTCTATTAAAGACGGCATAACAAAATCAACGCCGCTTCTTTCATGGACGGATTGAAGAATCACGTCAAGCCCCAGTTCCCGGGCTTCTTCTTCTATCGCATTATAAATCTTTGAGTAGAAAGGATTTCCCATAATAGGATATGGATAACTGCTGACCAGACAACCTATCTGATTGGTTTTAGGCATAGATGAGGGTGAAGCTGTAAATGTGCCGCGGCCCTGTTCCCTGCAAACAACTCCTTCAGCAACCAGCTCGGATAAGGCTTTTGCAACTGTAACACGGCTTACACCAAGCTTTTGCGCTAATTCAGGCTCGCTCATTATTCTAGAATTCGGCGGATAGTCTTTTATCAGATTCAGTATAAAAGCTTTTACCTGATCACACTTTGTTTTAATGGATATCTTCATAAAACCCACCCTTTTATGTATGGTTGACTATCAAGTTAATTTATATTTAACACATATATAAATGTTTGTCAATAGGCCTTCTCGCAGGGTAAAAACATAAAAAAAGGGGCGAGCAAAACCACATGCTCACCCCTTTAAACCTGCAACAAGTCCGGCGCTTAGAACCTCAGTGTCAGGCCCGCAGATAAAGCGTAATCAGAAACGAACCTTCCTTCAACATTCAAAGAAAGGAAATCGGTCACTATCAGATCAAGCCCCACATAAGGCATAACTTTGTACCTGCTGTTCGTATCTAAATTAATTTTTTCATCCCATGTTGCTGTGCAGTCATATGTAATATCCGAATCGGCGTACTTAATCCCGACATAAGGAACGGCGATTATTTTCTCGCCCATCTGAAATTCTTTGCTTATGGCGCCGCCCGCATCCCAGTCTTTTATTTCAAGTTTGCCTTTTTTAGAAAGGTCAGGAGTAACATTGACCCCGTTGATTTTGAATTCATCAAGCTTGGGTTCTGTCTGGCGGTACTGGCCTGTCGCAAGTATCTTGATTCCCCAGTCTTCCCATTCATATACTAAAATTTTGCCGCCAACGCCCCAAATAAAATCCGTTTTATATTTTAGAGTAAAATCATCATTGGTAGTTTTCGTTTTCCCGTCGATTTTAACGCCGTTGCATGCGCCAAGGATAACAAACTCCTCAACCCTTTCAAATGCGGCATAGGAAATCTTTCCATAATAATATTGCGCTTTGAATTTTGTATCTCTGACCTTCATTTTTACACTTGCGCCACCCATGCTGTCTTTCAGGTTGCCATCCAATTCTCTTTCGAAGATGATGTCATTTTCGTAAGAAAGTTTCAGGACCCCGATTTTATCCGGGCTCATCCCCATCAATCCCGGCCCGTGGGGTATTGTCGGGTCAGACGGGTTTCCGGCAGGACCGGCAAAAGTGTAAGATGAAAAAGCCACAGCCAATGCAACCGCCAAAAATAAAATCTTCCTCATTCTGCACTCCTTTCACATTAATTTTTTCTGATTATTTACAAGACAAGATAATATTATCACAAGGCTAAAATTTTACAAAACCTTTTATGTTAAATTTATTCCGCGTAAAATGTCTGTGATCTCTTCGGCCCGACTGAAACAATCCACGCCCTGCTGCCGACCAGCTCAGCCAGTTTTTTCACGTATTTTCTTGCCTGTTCGGGCAATTCGCCGAATTTTGCGCAGCCGGATGTTTCTGTTTTCCATCCCCTGAACGTTTCATAAACAGGTTCGCACTTCTCAAGCACTTCAAGGACAGGCGGGAATTCTTTTATTGTTTTCCCATTATATTTATAGGCGGTGCATATCCTGATTTCATCAAGGTCGTCCAGCACGTCGAGTTTGGTAAAGGCTATTTTATCAATAGAGTTCAGCAT
The DNA here is from genome assembly GCA_016933315.1 of Candidatus Auribacterota bacterium. Taxonomy (GTDB): domain Bacteria; phylum Auribacterota; class UBA6266; order UBA6266; family UBA6266; genus UBA6266. Next base: position 7,829 of record JAFGBE010000033.1, on the reverse strand, counting down.
CACCGCATATTTTCCTATCACGGCGTCAAACCATCCGCACCTTCTGGGCCTTCCCGTGGTAGCGCCGAATTCTCCGCCTTTTTTCCGTATAACCTCACCCATATGCTTATCAAGCTCCGTGGGAAAAGGCCCCTCCCCGACTCTTGTAATATATGCCTTCATTACCCCGACGATATTTTTTATGTTCGAAGGCCCTATGCCTGTTCCCGTGCACGCTCCGCCGGCAGTAGCGCTGGATGAAGTCACATAAGGATATGTGCCGTGGTCAACATCAAGAAGCGTTCCCTGAGCCCCTTCACAAAGGATTCTTTTGCCTTCCGATATCGCTTTGTTCAGGATAATATGGACCGGTTTTACCATATCTTTAAGCATCTCGCCGTATTTTGTATACTCGGCGGCAATCGCCGCCGCATCAAGCTTGTGTTCCGAATATTTAGCGACAAGCACTTCATTTATTTCGGAAACCCTGTTTTTCACTTTATTCTTAAGTATATCCGGACAAACCAGGTCGGCCATCCTTATTCCCTTCCTGGCGTACTTGTCTACATAACAGGGCCCTATTCCGCGGCCGGTTGTGCCGATTTTTTTGCTTCCCTTGGAACCTTCTTCAAGTTTGTCGAGCAATTTATGGTACGGCAGAATAACATGGGCAGTTTCGCTTATAAAAAGCCTGTTTTTCACTTTGATATTGTTTTTTTCCAGGTTTTTAATCTCATCAAGTAAAACCGCAGGATCGATGACTACCCCGTTGCCTATTACACAAATAACCCTATCCCTTAAGATTCCCGAAGGTATGAGATGCAGGATATGCTTGTCATCGCCGATTTCAACAGTGTGGCCTGCATTGTTGCCACCCTGATACCTCGCTACAATATCGGCGTTTTCGGTAAGGACATCGATTATCTTGCCTTTTCCCTCATCGCCCCATTGTGTACCGACCAAAACAGTAACCGACATAATTGCTCCATTTTTATTAACGCAAACACATTCTTTTTTTATTTAACCACAGATAGTCCAGATAATCACAGATAAAAACTAAATAACTTTTTATAACTGTATGTTTTTACTTTTTCTTTCTGTGTAAATCTGTGTTATCTGTGGTTGCTTTTATTTTTCTAAATGTTTTTAAAACTTTACCAGTTTGACATCTATGATGTTTTTATTTTTCTTCAGGCTGCCCAGCACTTTCTCTGAAACAGAGCTGTCTATATTTATCACTGTCATCGCGGTTTTACCCTTATTATGCCTGCCGACGGTCATTCCCGCAATATTAACTTTATTCTCTCCCAAAACTGTCCCAAGGAACCCTATCATCCCCGGAATATCGCTGTTGTGGACGATAAGGACATTACCGGACGGAACCATGTCCATCCTGAAGTCGTTTATCTTGACTATGCGGGGATCCGCATTATGAGCGAACAGGGACCCGGCCACAGAAACCTTAACCCCTTTGCCCTCTACGGACACATCAATTAAAGTCGCGAAATCTTCATGCCTCGTTGTCTTTGACTCAACGACCTTTATACCCCTCTCTTTTGCGATGGCAAGGGCATTTACCTCATTGACGGGTTCCTGCTGGACTTTTTCAAACATGCCCTTTAACACGGCGGAAGTCACCGGCATAACGTTCAAATCGGCGACATCCCCCGAATAAGTTATCTTCAGGTCTTCTATCCCGAAAGAGACAAGCGAAGAAAGCAATTTCCCGATTTTTTCGCCGAGCAGTATGTACGGCTTAAGCAATTTGAACACTTCCGGGTCTATAGAAGGGGCATTGACCGCGTTTATAATCTTGTTGTTCACAAAATATTCCACGATCTGCTCCGCAATGCCCAGAGCGACATTTTCCTGGGCCTCTGCAGTGGAAGCGCCGAGGTGGGGCGTTAAAACCACATTGCCCAGCTCAAAAAGTTTTTTATCCGCAGGCGGTTCGCCGGTCGCATAAACATCAAGGGCGGCTCCGGCGACTTTCCCGTCCTTAAGAGCGTCATAAAGAGCATCTTCGTCTATTATGCCGCCACGGGCGCAGTTGATAATCCTTACGCCTTTTTTCATCTTTGATATCGTGTCTTTATTTATCAGATTCCTCGTTTCGTCGTTTATAGGCGTGTGCACTGTAATTATATCCGATTCGGAGAAAATCGTATTCAGGTCGGAAACCTCCACATCAAGCTTAGCCGCGTGCTGCTCCGACAGGAAGGGGTCATAGACCAGAACCTTCATATCGAAAGATTTTGCCCTTTTCGCCACCTCTGTCCCTATTCTGCCCAGGCCGATTATGCCCAGCGTCTTTTGCGAAAGCTCGACGCCTTTGAACTTTTTCCTGTCCCACTTGCCTTCGAGCATGCTTTTATACGCCTGGGGAATGTTCCTCGCGAGAGATAGGATAAGAGCCATGGTGTGCTCGGCTGTCGACAATGTATTGCCGCCGGGAGTATTCATAACGACAATGCCTTTTTTTGTCGCCGCCGCCACATCAACATTATCTACGCCGACACCCGCGCGGCCTATGACCTTAAGCCCCTTCGAGTTGTTGATAACATCCTCGGTCACTTTAGAGCCGCTTCTTACAATCAGAGCATCATAACCCTTTTTTATTTCTTCCTTTAACTGGGCGGGCTCTATCTCCGTCACTTCAAATTTATTCTTTTTGAGCAATTCCAGCCCGTTTTTGGAAAGAGGATCGCTTACAAGCACCTTCATATTATTTAACTCCTCTCTTGATTAACTCGGCAACAGCAGCCCTGGTCGCGGCCCCGCGCTCAAACCCGTATCCTAATTCCGCAAGCACCATTTCTATCGCGGATGAAGCTACCACCGTATCAAACTGGTTAGCATAGCCCATCTGCGCGACCCTGAATATCCTGCCTTTAAGATCTTCCTGTCCGCCCGCCATCGTAACACCGTATTCGTCCCTTATTTTCTTTACAAAAGCGGAACCGTCGACGGTCTCGGGTATCCATACCGCCGTAACTGCGTTAGCGGGATTCTGAGAATACAACTTCAGGCCTATTGCCTTTACCGCCTGTCTCATAGCGGCTGCATTGTCTTCATGCCGTTTCCAGACCTTTTCAATCGTTTCCTCTTTTATCATATCCAGTGATTTCTTAAGCCCTATTATAAGCGTAACTGCAGGCGTATAAGCCGTATCATTCTTATCAAGCGAAGCTTTTGCCTTTTTAAAGCTGAAATAAAAACTCGTGTTTTTAGACTCGTTTACCAGTTTCATCGCCTTTTCGCTGACCGAAGCGAACGCCAGGCCGGGAGGCAGCATAAGAGCCTTCTGCGACCCTGAAATTGCGATATCAACGTTCCATTCATCGGTCATAAACATATCGGCGCCAAGACCGCTGATGGCATCGACAACAAGAATGGCGGGCGTATTTTTTACCACTTCGCCTATCTTTTTTATATCTGCCAGCGTGCCGGTCGATGTTTCCACAAGAGTAACATAGACAGCCTTGACACCCTTGTTATTCTCCAGCTCTTTTTTCAGTACGGCCGGGTCGACGGTCTTTCCCCATTCTACATTAATATCTATTGACTGCACTCCGAAAGCCTTACAGAGCTTGCTCCATCTTTCGCCGAATTTGCCGCCTACTACGGATATCGCCTTATCGCCCGGAGAAAGCACGCTTGAAACGGCTCCTTCCATCGCGCCTGTCCCCGAAGAAGCAAAGACCAGAACAGGGTTCTTCGTCTGAAAAACATACTTTAACCCTTCCTGAACTTCGGCAAAAATATTCTGAAACCTCTTTGTCCTGTGATGAAACACCGGCTTGGCCATTTCCAAGAGCGTTTCGGGTGGAACCTGTGAAGGCCCCGGAGCAAGCAAAAACTCTTTTTTCATAATACCTGTTTCTCCCTTCCTTCTTTTTTATACGACTCTGCATGCATGTTTTAATACTTCTTCCATTTCTTCTACCGTGAAAAATTTCAGATCCCTCTTGATCTTATTCGGGATATCCTTCAGGTCTTTCGCATTTTCCTTCGGCAGTATAATCTTTTTAACTTTAGCACGGTGGGCAGCAAGCACTTTTTCTTTTATGCCTCCCACAGGCAGGACCTTGCCGCGCAGGGTTATCTCTCCCGTCATGGCCACATCATCCATGACAGGCGCCTGCGCTATAACGGAATAAAGGGCTGTCGCAATGGTAATGCCGGCGGAAGGCCCGTCTTTGGGAATAGCGCCTTCCGGAACATGTATGTGGATATCCCTGTTTTTATGGAAATCTTTCGGCAGCGTAATTTTTTTTAATCTTGTCCTGACGTAACTCAACGCGGCCCGCGCCGACTCCTGCATGATATCACCCAGCTGCCCCGTTAACATCAGGTCGCCTTTGCCCGGCATCAAGACAGCCTCGACTTTTATTATATCCCCACCGCTCTGCGTCCAGGCAAGACCCGTCGCAACCCCTATTTCGCTTTTGTTCTCCTTTTTCTCATACAGGTATTTCAGCGGCCCGAGGGCTTTTGAAACCGTTTTTTTCGTAATGATTTTTCTCTTTTTCTGCCGGTCTTCCAGGTATTCCCTTGCCATCTTCCTGCATATCGTGGCAATTGAGCGTTCCAGCTCCCTTACGCCGGCTTCTCTCGTATAATGATTGATTATTGTTGCTATCGCTTCTTTTGAAAATACGATTTTAGATTTATCGAGGCCGTGCTCTATCAGTTGTTTTTTTACAAGAAAATCTTCGGCGATATGCTCTTTTTCCCATTGGGTATATCCCGGAAGTTCTATCGCCTCCATCCTGTCCCTGAGAGTAGGATGTATCATATCCTGGATATTCGCGGTCGCAATAAACATGACCTGGGAAAGGTCAAAGTCCACCTCGAGATAATGGTCATTAAAAGCGTTGTTCTGCTCGGGGTCAAGGACCTCCAGCAAAGCAGATGAAGGGTCGCCGTGAAAATCCTTGGACAACTTGTCTATTTCATCCAGCAGAAACAACGGGTTTTTAGTCCCGGCTTTTTTCAAAGACTGGATTATCCTCCCCGGAAGGGCTCCTATATATGTCCGCCTGTGGCCGCGTATCTCAGCTTCATCCCTGACGCCGCCGAGGGATATCCTCACGAATTTTTTACCCAAAGCGCGGGCAATAGATTTAGCAAGAGATGTTTTCCCGACGCCGGGAGGGCCGGCAAAACACAGTATCTGTCCTTTATTCCCGCCGGTCAGCCTCTTGACAGCCAGGTATTCAAGTATTCTCTCTTTCGGCTTTTTAAGCCCGTAATGGTCTTCCTCAAGTATCTTCTCGGCATTTTCAAGGTTCAGGTTATCTTTTGTGGCTCTTGACCACGGCAACTCCACCATCCAGTCCAGGTAATTCCTTATAACTGTGGCTTCGGGAGAAACAGGCATCGTCTTTTCGAGCTTAGCCATTTCCTTCAGCGCGACTTTTTTTACCTCTTTGGGCATTCCCGCGGCTTCAATCTTATCTTTTATTTCCTTCAATTCTCCCGAATATTCGCCTTCCTTGCCGAGCTCCCTTTCAATAGCTTTCATCTGCTCGTGAAGATAATAATTTTTCTGGCTCTGTTCTATCTGCCGCCTGACCTGGCCCGTTATCTTCTTCTCTATCTGCAGGATCTCTATCTCCGCGTTGATCAGTCCACCCAGCTTTTTAAGCCTTTGGACGGGGTCGAATATCTCAAGTATATCTTCCTTGTCATGCAACTTTATCATTATGTGGGAGGCTATAAAATCGGCAAGCCTGTCCGGTTCCGATATATCGTAAACGGAACTTGTTATTTCGTTCGGTATCCGCGGGTTCAAACCGACATATTTCTCAAAGAGGCCCGATATAGACCTCATCAGCGCTTCTATCTCGGTGGTTTTTTCAATCCCGGCCCTGATTTCCCGGACATTGACTTCATAAATCTTATCTTCCGAAACATATTTCAGTATGGAAACCCTTTTGAACCCCTCTACCAGGACTTTCGCGGAACCGTCGGGAAGCTTCAGCACCTGCAATATTTTCGACGCCGTTCCCACCTTATAGAGGTCTTCCGGTTTCGGATTGTCTACCTCGCTGTCCTTCTGGGTAGCCAGGACAATCATTTTGTTGGCCAGCATGGCGGATTCTATAGCGGCGAGGGACCTGTCGCGGCCGACAAGCAGGGGCACAACCATATACGGGAAAATAACAAGGTCGCGTAACGGCAGCAGCGGGAACTTGCTGCCGTATTCTTCTTCTAAATTCTTATCGTTGTCTTTTTCTTTGTTGTCTTGGAACTTTGCCATTTTAATTAAGCGATCTTTCGCCCCTTTATTATCCTGGGGTCCTTATTTTTCTCTATTACATCCTTTGTCACTATCACCTGGGAAATGCTGTCCATCGAAGGTATTTCATACATGACATTCATCATCACCGTTTCAAGTATGTTGCGCAGGCCTCTGGCTCCCGTGTTTTTCGAAATCGCCTTTTTAGCGACAGCCTTTATAGCCTGGTCGTCAAACCTTAATTCCACATTCTCCATTTCAAGCAGTTTCTGGTACTGTTTTATCAGGGCGTTGCGGGGTTCGGTTAAAATACGCACGAGGTCGTTTTCCGTAAGCCCGGCAAAATTCACCGCAACAGGAAGCCTGCCTACAAACTCGGGTATCAGGCCGTATTCCACAAGGTCTTCAGGCTCAAGAAAATCAAATATATTATCGGTTCTAGCCAACCGCGCAGGGGCGTCTCCCCGGTCAAAACCAATCACCTTTTTTCCCATCCTCCGGCCTATTATCTTTTCCAGGTTTACAAAAGTCCCGCCGCAAATAAACAATATTTTCGTCGTGTCGACCTGTATATATTCCTGGTGGGGATGTTTTCTTCCTCCCTGCGGGGGGACATTCGCGACAGTGCCTTCAAGGATTTTAAGCAGGGCCTGCTGCACGCCCTCGCCCGAGACATCTCTCGTAATGGAAACATTCCCCGTCGTCCTGCCGATTTTATCTATCTCATCAATATATACGATTCCCAATTCCGTCCGTTCTTTGTTGAAGTCCGCCGCCTGCAAGAGTTTCAATATGATGTTTTCCACATCCTCCCCGACATAACCGGCTTCCGTCAATGACGTGGCATCCGCTATGGCAAAGGGAACATCAAGGATTTTCGCCAGCGTCCGCGCCATCAAAGTCTTGCCGCTGCCTGTCGGGCCTATCATCAGGATATTGCTTTTCTCAAGCTCCACATCAGTCTCTTTGTAATTCCCTGTGATAATCCTTTTATAATGGTTGTGGACCGCTACTGAAATTGTCCTTTTCGCCTGTTCCTGGCCTATAACGTATTCATCAAGCTTGTTCTTTATGAATGCCGGTTTCGGAACTTCAAGCTTGGGCAAGGGAGCGCTTTTTTTCTGGTCTTTTTTATTTTCGTCGCCGTGCAGAATCTTATTGCAGACTTTTACGCATTCCTCGCATATATTGGGGCCGGCGCCGGAGATTATTATCCGGACATTGCCGCTTGTCCTTCCGCAGAAGGAACATTTATGGTAGTTATTCAGATTGTCGTTTTTTTTCATAGTTTTACTTTTTGCCGGGCGATTTCATTTTCCTCATGGGGAAAACAACCTCGTCCACAACACCGTATTTCTTCGCTTCTTCGGCCGAAAGGAAGAAATCCCTGTCCGTATCCACCTCGATTTTTTTCTTTGTCTGCCCCGTATGCCTGACAAGGATATCGTTTATAAGCCCTTTCAGCCTGTCTATTTCCTTCGCCCTGATGTTAATGTCGGAAGCAGAGCCTTCCGCTCCTCCCCAGGGTTGATGCAGCATTATCCTGGCGTTCGGCAGAGCAAACCTTTTCCCGCTTGTGCCCGCGGCCAGCAGCACCGCCGCGGCG
>JAFGBE010000032.1 GCA_016933315.1 Candidatus Auribacterota bacterium | reverse complement strand
CCTTTTCATACCCGTAGCGACGGCAGGGGTTCTGCCGTGCGCGGCTTCGGCCACATCAAAATTAAAATAATTATACGCCAGAACGGCGCAGCCTACGGGCGCAATGCCGATAACCTTCTCGCGAATCTTGAGTTCGTCAACAACCTCGGCAATAAGCCTGTGCGCTATGCCATGCCCGCAGCCGGGACAATAATGCGTGATGTTATCCTGCAACGCTTCCGGCTTTTTATATATTTTTTTCATCTCTTGCCCGTATAACAGCTGTTACTATTTCAGAAACGGAAGGGACTCCTCCTCCCGTTCTCCCTACAAATCTTACCTTGTTCTTATCATCGGCATAAAGCATGATGTCTTCAACCATCTGTCCGGCGTTCATTTCGACACAGAATATTTTTGCCGGCTTTTTTGAGAGCCCGGCAAAGACCTCGCCGGGAAACGGCCAGAGGGTAATGGGCCTGAATAAGCCGGCCTTAATGCCTTTCTTTCTCAATTCCTCAACCGCCTTCCGGCACAGCCTGCCGCAAAATCCGAAGGCAGCCAGCAGAACATCCGCATCATCCGCAAGAAAAGTGTCGTATAGAACTTCTTTTTTCCGTATCTTATCGTATTTTTTCTGAAGATTCTCATTATGCCGCTCCAGCGCGCCTTCTTCGAGGAGCAGGGATTTTATGCTCCTTGGTTCCCTGTTCTCGCAGCCCGTAAGCGCCCAGTCATTCCTGTAGCTGAAAGACGCCGACATATCGGGGAAATAAACAGGCTCCATCATCTGTCCCAGCAACCCGTCCATCAATATCATCACCTGCATCCTGTATTCTCCGGCTTTCGAGAAAGCCGTATATGTATAATCCGCCACTTCCTGAACAGTGGAGGGAGCGAATACAAGCAGGCGGTAATCGCCGTGGCCGCCGCCTTTCACCGCCTGAAAATAATCAGATTGAGAAGGCGCAATATTGCCCAACCCCGGGCCTCCCCTCATGACATTTACGATAACCGCGGGCAGCTCGCAGCCGGCAAGATAAGAAATGCCTTCCTGCATAAGGCTAATACCCGGGCTGGAAGATGTGGTCATGGCTTTTGCCCCGGTCAACGCGGCGCCAAAAACCATATTTATAGAGGCTAATTCGCTCTCCGCCTGCAGGAAAACGCCTCCGACCTCATCCATCCTCAGGGACATATATGAAGTCACTTCGTTCTGCGGTGTTATCGGGTAGCCGAAGTAATACCTGCAACCCGCTCTTATAGCCGCCTCAGAAAGAGCAACATTCCCGCAAACCAGCTCTTTTTCTTTCATTCTTTCTTCCCGTCGATAATTTCAATGGCGCAGTCAGGGCAGATAGTGGCGCATAATTTACAGCCCCTGCATTCTTTGCTTTTATATTCGACCACGTTGTATCCTTTTGAATTCAGTTTATTGGAAATGATAAAAGCCTTATCGGGACAAACGTTCACGCAATAACCGCAACCCTTGCATTTTTCCCTGTCTATCTTTATATACGCCATATTCTACCACTTGTTTCTGTAAGTTCCGCTCCAATTCAATTTATCTCTCAATATGCCGTAATACGACCTCTGCGCCGGCCGGACCAGCTTTACGCTGTTTCTATGTCTTCCGGCTATAATGGCATCGCCTTTTTTTAAATCGAGGCTTATCTGTCCGTCAACAGTCAGCCTCGCGTTTTTCTCGGCTTTTTTCACCAGCAGACTCACTTTAGTTTCAGATGGAACGATTATCGGCCTGTTTGTCAGGGCGTGGGGGCATATGGGTGTAATAAGCACGGACTTCATGGACTGGGCGACAATAGGGCCTCCCGCGGAGAGAGAATGAGCCGTAGAACCGGTGGGAGTCGCAATTATAAGCCCATCCGCAAAATACTCATTCAGAAATTCATCCCCCAGATTCACCTGTATTTCCAGCGCTCTCGAAAATGAACCCCGGCTTAAGACAGCATCGTTCAACGCGGTAAAATCCGCAATGCGCCTGTTTTTTCTTATCACTTTCACTTCAAGCATCAGAAGGTCGACTATCCTATAATCCCCTTTTATGACGGCATCCATGCTGGCCAAAAAATCTTCTTTCGTGAACTCCGTAAGGAAACCGAATGACCCCATATTAATACCAAGCAGCGGGGCCTTCACGCCATGGCATTCCCTGGCGGCGTGCAGAAAAGTCCCGTCTCCGCCGAGAACAAGGACAATATCAACTTTATTCAAAAACGATTTTAAGCTTACTGACCTGAAACCGCCGTCAGGCAAAGACGGAAGGAAATCCGGTATATAAACATCGATCCCTCTTTTTTTAAAAAGTCCTGTTAAAGTTCTTATATACTCAAGACACTCTTTTTTCCGGGGGTTCGGGAAAATACCCACCTTCCTGGCCTTCATTTTTTTTCTCCGCATAAATTAGATATTCAACATTGCCGGCAGGGCCTTTCAAAGGCGATTCCACACAGCCGACTACCGAATAACCGGTAGCAACACAAAAATCCTTTATCCCGGATACGACCTTCAGCCTTATGGATTCGTTCCTGACAACCCCGCCTTTTTCAACATCTTTCCTGCCGGCTTCGAATTGGGGTTTAATCAGGGCAATGCATTCGCCGCCGCGCTCCAGTAAACTATATGAAACGGGTAATATTTTGTCAAGCGAGATAAAGGAAACATCTATCGTCACCAAATCAACCTTTTCCCCTATCCGGTCTTTGCGCAGATATCGCGCGTTGGTCTTCTCAAGCAGCACAACCCTTTTATCTTTGCGCAAGCTATAATCTATCTGCCCGTAGCCTACGTCAACCGCAAAAACTTTCTTGGCGCCTTTTTTCAAAAGGCAGTCCGTAAAGCCTCCTGTCGAGGACCCTATATCAATACAAACCTTATCCTTAACATCTATTTTAAAAGTATCTATGGCGCATTCCAGTTTGAATCCGCCCCTGCCGACATACTTAAGGCCCTCTTTTACAACAAGCGGCGAATCAATGTTTATAAGCTTTCCGGG
>JAFGBE010000031.1 GCA_016933315.1 Candidatus Auribacterota bacterium | reverse complement strand
TGATCTGTTATCCCCGGATATTTTCAGGCTGTATACTGCCAGACCTGAGCGTCTCAGGGAAATTATACAGGGTAACCCTGGGAAAGACGTTATAATTATTGATGAGATACAGAAAGTTCCGTCTCTCCTGGATGTTGTTCATCAGATTATAGAAGAAAAAACCGGGAAAAGATTTATCCTTACAGGATCCAGCGCCAGAAAGCTGAAACGATCAGGGGTCGATCTTCTCGCGGGCAGGGCTTTATATAAAACCTTTCACCCTTTTATGGCGTCCGAACTTAAGAATAATTTCAGCATTGATTCCGCGCTTCAAACCGGTCTTTTGCCTCTTGTATTCAGCTCTGCCCGGCCTGCCGAGGTTTTAAATTCGTATATTTCTCTTTATCTTAACCAGGAGGTTCTTGCTGAAAGTCTTGTAAGGAATATAGGGGGCTTTGCAAGGTTTCTTGAGGCGGTCAGTTTTTCTCACGCCAGTGTAATGAATCTTTCTTCTGTGGCCCGTGACTGCGGCACAGGACGCAAGACAGCCGAAGGTTATGTAAGCATACTTGAGGATCTTCTTCTTTCCTTTTCCCTGCCTGTGTTTTCTAAACGCGCGAAGCGGCAGCTGATATCTCACTCCAAGTTTTATTTTTTTGACTCCGGTGTTTACAGATCAATACGGCCTGCGGGCCCTCTTGATAATGTCCACGAGATAGACGGAAGCGCGCTTGAGGGACTTGTAGCGCAGCATTTAACCGCGTGGAACAGCTACAGCGGCAATAAATACGGGCTTTACTTCTGGAGAACAAAATCCGGCGTTGAGGTGGATTTTATTATTTACGGGCCGGATATGCTGACCGCAATAGAGGTAAAAAATTCCGATATTATCAGATCCCGGGATTTAAAGGGTTTAAGGTCTTTTAAAGAGGATTATCCTGAGGCATCGGCTCTGTTACTTTACCGCGGCAGAGAGAAAATGAAGACAGGGGATATAATGTGCATGCCCTGCGATGAATTTTTGTCAGGTCTGGTTCCGGGGAAAGGCTTTGACAGTATATTATAGATTCATACCCTCATTTAACCCGCGAAGCAATCCAGGCAGCCCTTTTTTTGCCTCCAGAGTTTTGAAAGCAAATGTCAAAGGATAATGTTGCGTGAGATTTGTTGCTGATGAAAGTGTTGATTTATCGGTTATCAGCCGCCTGAGAAAAAATAATCATGAAGTATAAAAAATCGCCGAACTCAAGTAATTAGTGCCTAAAAATAAAACCACACCCGTTGCGTGAAGCAGCGGGTTTTATAAAATTTGTTTGTATTATTGATAATATCTGCTTAAATGGAGTTAATAACTCCCGAAAGGCAGCAAAATCGGTACATCGCCCGGCAGGCGGGGATCATAAAACCGGATGTTATTGACGAATATACTGATAGAGACATTAGATGAGGCAATCGAGAAAATAAGATGGCGCTGTTTAAGATGGTTTTTAAAACCACCCGGTGTCCCAGGGCAGGATATAATCATCTTTTGACGCTTGTACGAATTTTTGACAGGGGGCAATGACCAGACCCTTTGCGATGCGCAGATTCTGATAGGTCTTGCGAAAAGCGGTTATCCCCGAGAGGCTTTTTTTTCCTGGATTACTTGCTGACTTGATTTCAATGGGATAGAAAACCCCGTTGCTTTCTATCAGAACATCCACTTCCGCTCCTCCATGGCTTCTCCAGTGATATATATTCGGTATCGGGGTGATGATTGAAGTTAATTTGCGAATCTCGGCAATGACTGCTGTTTCAAACAGCGCGCCCCATAACGGGTGCCCCCCGATAGCATTTGGCGTTGAGATTACCTGGGCTGTGCATATAAGTCCGGTATCTGATATATACCCCTTTGGCTTTGCGCTGATCCGTTTAATTGTATTGCCTGAATAGGCAGGAATTTCAAACCACTGGAAGGTTGAATTCAGGATATTTATCCAGCGTGCCGCTGTTTTCGGGGTCAGTCCCAATTCTCTTCCCAGCTGGCTGTAATTAATTTCCTGCCCGCTCAATGCTGCGGTAAGTCTTACAAACTTGCCAAAAAGCTGATAATCAGAAATGTCTGCCATTAATCTAATGTCGCGTTCAATGTATGTACGAATATAGGCCTGATAGTAGTCAGGAATAACCTCAATCTCAAGAAATTGAGGTTCGGGCATCCATCCCCTCCATATCTGTTCATAAAGCGGTTTTACATTTTTCAGGCGTCCGGGTTTTTTCAGGATAAAATCGTCCTGTTCATTAAGCCAGCGCCAGAGCCAGCTTTTGCCCTTTGTTTCCTGTGCTATTTCAGCGAGGCAGAAGCCGTCAAGATCAAGAAATACAGCCCTGCCTGCCAGGCTTTCGGCAATATTTTTCATAACGCCCCATTGCTGTGAACCGGTTAATACATAGAGCCCCGGATTTCTGTCAGCGTCAATTCTCCGTTTTATTGCCGGCAGCAGTTCCGGGGCGTATTGGATTTCGTCAAGAATAATGGGTGTTCTGTGATTGTTAAGAAAAAGCTCCGGGTCTTCTCTCGCATTTTCCACATCTGTCACCGGATCAAATACAACATAATCGGCCTGGTTCCGGAACAGTTTTTGCACAAGGGTGCTTTTCCCTACCTGGCGGGCGCCGGACACTACTACTGCTGGAAATGATTGAAATAGTGTTAAAAGCCTGTCTGTTAAAATTCTTTCAAGATACATATATTGAAAATTAGGACTATGAGTACTAATTGTCAAGTTATTTTTGATTTATATACCAATAAATCTCTATTATAACAGGAACAAGGATTACAGTTGAACTTATTCCTGAAAAGTTATCCTATGGTGAAACAATAGAACAGTTATTAGATTCGTATCCTCATTTAACCCGCGAAGCAATCCAGGCAGCCCTTCTTTTTGCCTCCAGAGTATTGAAAGCAGATGTCATATACCCTGTTAAGGATGATGTGGCGTGAAATTTGTTGCTGATGAAAGTGTTGATAGAAAATTCGATATTTAGATTATGGATCATTGCGGAATGATCCATAAATAATATTCTTTTCCACTTAGCATGCGGGGGCACGGCTTGTCTCGGCTTCGCTCGACAAACGGTGCAAGGGGCTGGAGTGTTTGTCTCGGCTGCGATAGACAAGCAATGCACTGCTTCTCAGATGATTCCCGATTGAACTTGTCTTCTGCCAATGCCCCCGTTTGTCGAGCGGAGCCGAGACAAACGAGATCTTCTCTCCGAATTTCTTACAAATTTTTCCTGACATAGTATTGTTTTTACCGGAAATAATGAAAAAAAATGGAACCGGGCCGGTGTCGTTTATTCCCCTAAACGTGTCGTT
>JAFGBE010000030.1 GCA_016933315.1 Candidatus Auribacterota bacterium | reverse complement strand
TCCTTGAGGGGTCTATTACAATATCTTTCCCGGCGACAATCCCTTTTTCTATAAGGATTTTTTCAAGCCCTGTGTATATCATTGGGTCTATAAGTATTAAAGCGGCCCCCCCGCTGTTCAAATAATTGTTTACGGCGATGAGTTCTTCTTCCGAGAAGACGGTTTTCGGCCCCGCGATTATCAACAGGGCGCAGTCCGGCGGCACAGAAGATGTTTTTAAAAGATCTATTGTTTTTACGTCGATATTCTGCCTTTTGAGTATTATGGATGCCTGTCCCATTTCATCTTTCTGGGTTGAATCCGGAATCTTTTCTCCGTGGCCTGTTGTAAAATAAACGGACGGGGATATGTCTTCGATCAGCTTAAGGACGGCCGATGACAAAGCCTCTTCGCCTGAGAATTCGGAGATTCTCCTGTAAGCCCCTTTTGCGTCGCCTCCCGAGATTACGGCAACATCGGTATCCCTGATGACTTCTATTTTATCCCCGTAGGCGATAATGACGCAATTTCTATCCGCGAATTTTGTTTTTTGGGCAAGGAGTTTTAACCTGGTGATATCCCTGTCGGGATCAATCAACTCGACGACAATCCTGCTGTTTTGTGCGGAATACTGATCGAGCAGCCTCAATATCGGGGTGTAAACGATATTGGAGGGGTCGAAAATAACATATATGTTCATTGTCTTGTCGATATTTTTCAGGATGCATACGGTCTTTTCAGACAGGGTGTTCATTCCGCTTTTGGTCATGTCGAATCTCAGGTTGTGGCGGTGAGCGATAAAGCCGAGCATGGAGACTATAAGCAAAGCGAAGAATACAGCCGCGACTGTGTTCATAATATTCAGTATCGTTCTCAGCTTATTCATTAGTCCCCTTCATATTATAGGAAATAAAAGTCAGCAGGGTGAAAAACCAGCTGAATGAAATAAAGTATACGACGCTTTCAAGGTCGATAATCCCGATCGGGAAATTAGCAAAGTTGTTTGGAAGAGACAGGAAAGATATCACAGCTTTCCAGTCGGCATCAGAAACGAAATCCTCCATTACGCCTATTGTGAGAAAGATGAATGATACGGCTATGGCCAGTGTATACGAAACCAGCTGGTTCTTACTTAAAGATGAAGTAAAGACTCCTATTGAAATGAGCATAAGGCCCGCAAGCGAAGTGCCGATATAAGAGCAGATAACGGGACCCATATCCGGTTTGCCGAAGAGGGCGACTATAAGCACGTATGAGAAAGTGGGCAGCCAGAGAAACAGGAAGAATATGTACCCGCCCGCTATCTTTGACAGGATTACATGCCAGCTTTTAACGGGAGACGTCTTTATGATTTCGATGGTCCCTGTTTTGTACTCTTCCGAAAAAAGCCTCATTGTGATGGAAGGGGGGATCATAAGCAGAAGAACCCAGAACAGCCATGTGCCCCCGAAGAAAAACCTCATTACCGAGATTATTCCAGGTGTCCCGGGAATGCTTAAAAGGCCGGCATATATATAAAACATGTATCCCGTGACCGAGAGAAATGCGGCCAGTATTATATAGGCAATGGGAGATTGAAAGTAAAATCTCAGCTCTTTTTTTATCAGTGCCCGGAATGCTTTCATTGTGTTTTCTGTTTTGAGGTTATTTCCATGAATAAATCTTCGAGGGAATCCTTTGTGTGTTTCATGCATAGGATTTCCGCCCCGCTTTTAACTACCGCTTCAAAGATATCGCGCCTTGAATCCACGTTGTTTTTGGTGTATATTTCCAGCGAGTTTTCCAGTACCCGCCTGATATCCGTTACTTCGCTTAAGTTCTGTATGTTTTTCATTGTGCCGTCGCTGATATTTTCGCATTCAAGAAAGACTTTTTCGTTTTTGTCAAGACTGACGTTGGCTGCGATCCTGCCCTCGTTGATTATAAGCGCCCTGTCGCATATTGCTTCGACTTCAGACAGTATATGGGTTGAAATAAGGACGGCATGCCTTTTTCTGAGGTTTTTAATCAGGTTGCGGGTCTGCCTCAATTGGTTGGGGTCAAGGCCCGTGGTGGGTTCGTCCAGTATAAGCACGGGAGGGTCCGAAAGTATGGCATCCGCAAGCCCCACCCTCTGCCTGTAGCCTTTCGATAGGTTCCTGATGAGTCTTTTAAAGACGGGTTCTATGTCGCATATCTTGCATACTTCCGATATCCTTTCCCTTGAAAGCTTTTTATTTTTTATTTTGACGCAGCTTCTGAAATCAAGATATTCAGATACCCTCATTTCGCCGTAGAGAGGCACATGTTCGGGAAGGTAGCCTAGCATGTTTTTTGTTTTTATGGGGTTCTTCCGGATATTTATCCCGTCTATAAGGATTTCCCCGCGGTCCGGGACAAGAAAACCCGTAAGAAGCCTCATCGTAGTGGTTTTGCCTGCTCCGTTGGGCCCCAGAAAGCCCAGTATTTCTCCCCGGTCCAGAGAAAAAGAGATATCTTTTACAGCTGGCACACTGCCAAATTTTTTACTGACATTCAAAACTTCAATAGCTTTTCGGTTAAGCGTCATAGATAATAGAATTTAAACAAATTAAGAGTAAAAGTCAATGATACCGAAATATCGGGAAACGTAAAAAGAACATTATAACAGAATAGCGGGAAAGAGCCTTTAATATTCGCATGTCTTTTAAAAAAGGTTATCTTGTCATAACCGGCCAAATTTTTTATACTTATAATCAGGGATGATTGGCGGGTTTAGTTGATTTATGAGAAAGGTAATTCAAATGTTAGGCAGAAACAGTTTTGCTTTATTCCTGTTTGTATTGCTGCTGGCGGTTTTAAACTGGCCGATCCTGTCTTCTTTAAATAATATGACCTGCGGCGGAGCATACATATATATTTGCGCCGTATGGTTAACGATTGTGGTCCTTGCCCTGCTTGTCGGCCTGAGCCTTGCCGGTTCCTCGCATCCGGGCGAAGACAAAAAAGGAGGAGAGGACGGGAATGTTTGACCTTTTGACGGTAATCTTGTTTTTCTGCGTGTATTTCCTGTTTCTGTTTCTTGCGGCCCTTTTCGTTGAAAAAAAATCTGACAGGCTGAGGAAAATTATCTCAAACCCGCTTGTTTACGCGCTTTCGATTGCCGTTTACTGCAGCGCATGGACTTTTTACGGCGACACCGCGAAGATGGCGAAAGACGGGTTAATCTATCTTGCCGTTTATCTCGGCCCCTGCGCGGGTGTTTTTTTCTGGTGGGTCATTTTGAGGAAGATGGTGCGCATAAAGAATGCCCACCATATAACGAATATCGCTGATTTTATATCGGCGCGCTATAATAAATCCCAACTGCTTGCCGCGATCGTCGCCGTTTTCTGCCTTTTGGGCACATTGCCGTACATCGCGCTTCAGATGAAGGCAATAATATCCACTATCGCGATAGTCACCACTTCCCCGGGAGCCCAGACGGAATGGCTGGATAAGATCGGAATCCTTGTAATACTCCTCATGATAGTTTTTACTCTTGTATTCGGGGTGAGGCGGGTTGACCCTACCGAGCGTCACCCGGGAATGGTTTTTTCCATAGGGCTTGCATCCATTTTTACGGTTTCTATGCTGTTTGTCTGCGGGATATTTGCGGTTTATTCCCTGAACAACGGTTTTCAGGATCTATTTGCCAAAATATCTTCGAGCCAGTACACAGGGCTTATGAAAATAGGGTTTTCCGGGGATTCGTCTTTTGTAACATGGTTTTCTTTCTTTGCGGTGTCCATGTTTATGGTCATATTGCTGCCGCGGCAGTTCCATGTGAGCGTGGTTGAAAACTCAGATGAAAACAACATAAAGACCGCGATGTGGGTGGTTCCCTTATATTTATTTTTAGTTAATATATTTATCATCCCGATTGCCTTCACTTCATTGCTGAAAGGGCTGTCTTTGAATGAGGCGGACAGTTTTGTTTTGCAATTGCCTTATAAATTCGGCAACAATTACCTGACAATGATGGTTCTGATGGGGGGCTTTTCAGCGGCGACGAGTGTTGTGATGGTCTGCGCTATAACCGTTTCCACAATGATATCAAACCATGTCATCCTTCCTCTGCTCAGCTTGACCGGGAGGGTAAGCCTGAGCCGCTATATTCTGCAGTGGAGATGGATAACTGTCGGAATATTTATCCTTCTGGGATATCTTTTCGGGTGGTTTGTCGGCGAAAACTATTCTCTTTTTGATATGGGCATGGTTTCTTTTGTGGCGATTTTGCAGTTTGTGCCGCTTGTCATAGGCGGGATTTTCTGGACCAGAGGGAATAAAGCCGGCGCTATTATGGGGATTACGGCTGGTTTTGCCGTATGGTTTTACACTCTTTTTATTCCCTGTTTTGCATCGAGCGGCTGGCTCTCGACGCTATTCATATCGGACGGCATTTTCGGGATGAAAATTCTCCGCCCGGCAGAGCTTTTCGGAATAAAATTCCCCGATATAGTAAGCCATTCGGTTTTCTGGTCCATGTTTTTTAACCTGGGATTTTATATGCTCGGCTCCATATGTTTCAGGACAAAGAGGGAAGAAAAGAGGAATGCAGAGGGTTTTGTCGGCGCCTTGCCCAGCGAGGATATTTTTGCCAGGTCCGCAACCAAAGAAGCTCATATCGTGCTGGAAAACAAGCTCGAGATTATGAGAAAAATCCTCTCCTGTTACCTGCCTGCCGATAAAATATCCCTTATATTGAAGAAAGGGGTCTATCTCACAGGGATAGGAAAGGAAAGCCACATTTCAATCCTTGAACTCGCGAGGCTCCAGAATGAGATAGAAAAATTGCTTGCCGGTTCGATAGGCACAGCCACTTCCCATAAGGCTATGATGGAAGGAGGGGTTTTTGCCCCGGAAGAGTCAAAGGAGCTGTCCGAAGCTTATGCCGAGATACTTGCAGACCTGAGACTGACCCCTCAGGAACTTAAGAAGAAGATTGATTATCATCAGGAAAGGGAAGACCTTCTTTCTCTGCACGCTATGGAGCTTGAGGAAAAAATTAAAGAGCTTGAAGACCTTATAGGCCAGAGGAAACGGGTAGAGAGCGCCCTGCGGGAAAATGAGGAAAAATACCGCGCATTGTTTGAGAGTTCCAGGGATGCGATATTCATTACGGGTGAGAACGGCAGGTTTATCGATGTGAATGAATCGGCCCTGGTGCTTTTCGGGTTTTCCAGGGATGAGATGACCAGAATGGAATACAAGGATATTTTTGTGGATTTTCTTGATTACCATGAATTCGAGAGAGATATCGAGAAAAGCGGCTCCGTAAGGAATTATGAGGTAAAACTGAAAAGCAAGGCAGGCCGGGAGATGGAATGCCTGGTAACAGCGGCCCTGAAGCAGAACAGCAAAAAAGAGGTTTTGGGGCTTCAGGGCGTCATAAGGGATATTACCGAACAGAAGAAAGCCGGAAGAGCTCTTCAGGACAGTTATAACAAGCTTCAGAAGAACATGGAAAGCACAATCCTTGCCATGGCAAGGATTGTTGAAACAAAAGATCCTTACACCGCCGGGCATGAAAGAAGGGTCGCGCAGTTAGCCGTTGCAATAGCACAGGATATGAGGCTTCCCGAAGAACAGATAAACGGCATTTACATGGCGGCTATAGTTCATGATATAGGCAAAATCTATGTGCCTTCCGAGATATTGACAAAACCCAGCAAATTAACGGATATAGAATTCAGCATTATCAAGACGCACCCCCAGCTCGGCTACGACATTTTAAAGACTATAGAATTTTCCTGGCCCGTAGCTGATATCGTTCTGCAGCACCATGAGAGATTAGACGGTTCCGGATATCCTTTCGGCATCAAGGAAGAAGAGATACTTCTTGAGTCCAGGATAATAGCCGTGGCTGATGTTGTTGAGGCTATGTCCTCCCCGCGGCCCTACCGCCCGTCCATAGGGTTCGAAAATGCGCTCCAGGAGATTGTAGAGAACAGGGGAAAGCTGTACGATCCGGTTGTTGTGGATTCCTGCCTGAAACTGTTTATGAAAGAAAACTTCAAATTTATTTCAGGACAAATTTAACGCGAAAAATATTATGAACGATGAATTAAACAAGAGCAAAAGCCCTTTTGAAGATGAAATAGAGCGGACAACCCTGGTGTTTGACAGCGGCAGCAGGCCGTTCAGGATAATATGCGATACGTTTCTCGAGGTGGAAGGGGCGAGCGAAGAGAAAATATATTCCGTGTTATGCAAAAACCTTTTGCGGATGTGCAATGCGAAGTGCGTTGCCTTTGCTTCGTCAAAACCGGACAATTTGCTGAAACTTGAAGTCGTGACGACCGAAAGAGAAACAGGGCTTTCGTTCCTTGAAGAGAAACCAGGTGTCATCGGAAAAATGCCTGATGAAGTATTCAAGACTTTCAAAGACAATGAAATAGTCGACTGTTCCGCAAGCCGCGCATGCCTCCTGAATATTTTTCCCGAAGAGTTTACCGAAGATGTGAAATCCGAAAGAAATGTCGAGCGCTATGCCCTTGCGAGCATCAGGGAAGGGGAAATTGTCGCGATCGGCTATATGCAGCTGTACCCCGGTTATAAACTTGCCATGAAAGGGGTCCTTATACATTTCCTTAATATGATAGGGATAATCCTGCAGAGGATGAATTACCTGAAGTCGCTTGCCGAAAGCGAGGAAAAATACAGGCTTTCCATAGAATATATCCCCCTGCATCTCTGCGAAGCGGATAAGGAAGGGAATATCGTTCTCTGGAATAAATTTTCCGAAAAAATGCTTGGGTACAGCGTTAATGAAACGGTTAAAAAACTTAAAGTTCATAAATTGCACGAAAACCCGCCCGATGCCGATAAGGTGCATAAGATTGCTTCGGAAACAGGGATGTATAACGATGAAATCAACCTTGTCCACAAGGACGGGACCGTGTTCCCCGTACATCTTATAGTCATACCGAAAAAGGATAACAACGGGGACGAGGTGGGTTTTTACAGGTTCGGGGAGGATATTACCGTAAGGAAAAAAGCGGAAGAAGAGATTTACAGGAGCAGGGAAACCTTCAGGAAGCTTATTGAAAATACGCCGGTGGGCATCATAGTCACAAACAACAAATCCGAAATCATAGATATAAACCCCTCTGCCCTCGAGATATTTCAGCGCCAGAGAGGCGAGATGATAGGAAGAAACCCGGAAAACTTCTTCGCCGATACAAAAGACAGGGCTTTTATTATCGATGACAGGATGTCCAAAACAGAGAGAAAGGAAGTGGTTGTCACCAGGCCTTCGGGGGAAAAAGTGCCTGTTATTAAAAGCGCGGATTCTATTGAGCTGGACGGGGAAACCTGTGTCATGGAGACATTGATAGATGTTTCCGATTGGAAAAGAGCGGAAGAAAGGGCGAGTTACAGGCTGGATTTCGAAAGGCTGATAACATCCATCTCAACCAGTTTTATAGATATGAGAAACGAGGAAATAGACAATGAGATACAAAGGGCCTTGATGGAGATAGGCCGGTTTACCGGCGTTGACAGGAGCTATGTTTTTCTTTTCAGGGAAAAGGGCGCTGTTATGGATAATCTGTATGAATGGTGCGCCGAAGGGATTATCCCCCAGAAAGAAAGGCTGATGAACGTTAATACCGGAAAATTCGGGTGGATAGTAAATAAGTTAAAAAAAGATGAAATAGTCCATCTAAACGATATCTCCGAATTGCCTGCGGAAGCAAAAAACGAGCGGGACGAATTCCGGGCAGAGGGAATCAAATCCCTTATCAATGTCATATTGAAGGTTGCCGGAACTCCTCTGGGGATACTGGGTTTTGATTCTGTGAGAAAACAGAGGAAATGGGCAGATGATGAAATCATACTTTTAAGAATAATAGGTGAAATTTTTACGAATGCGCTTGAAAGATGCAAAAAAGAGACGGAGCTTAAGGCAAGTTATGAAAAATTGAGAAACGGCATGGAAAGCACGATAAACGCGATGGGAAGCATAGTCGAGGTAAGAGATCCTTATACGGCAGGGCACGAAAGAAGGGTTGCCCAGCTCGCAAGCGCCATCGCTTTGGAAATGGGCCTTTCAGACAGGGAAATTGAGGGTATCAGGATTGCATCTTCCATACATGATGTGGGGAAAATATATGTTCCGGCGGAAATACTTAACAAACCGGCAAAAATATCCGATGTAGAATATAAGATTATCAAAACCCATCCGCGGGTCGGGTATGATATCCTGAAAAATATCGAGTTTCCCTGGCCGGTAGCCGATATTGTCCTGCAGCACCATGAAAGAGTTGACGGTTCGGGTTATCCGTTCGGCCTTTCCGGCAAAAATATCCTTATCGGTGCAAGAATAATAGGTGTTGCCGATGTTGTTGAAACAATGTCTTCCCACCGCCCTTACAGGTCTGCGCTCGGGATTGACAAGGCGCTCGAGGAAATATCCGAAAACAGGGGAAAGTTGTATGACCCCGATGTAGTTGACGCCTGCCTTAGATTATTCCGCGAAAAAAACTTTACGTTTAAATAATCTTTTATGGAAAAA
Organism: Candidatus Auribacterota bacterium; assembly: GCA_016933315.1. Lineage (GTDB taxonomy): Bacteria > Auribacterota > UBA6266 > UBA6266 > UBA6266 > UBA6266. Next base: position 2,837 of record JAFGBE010000030.1, on the reverse strand, counting down.
GCAAAAAAAAAGCCTGGGATTGGCGCAGGATAAGTGCTAGAATCATAACAGCCTATATGGAAAAGGGTTATGAAAGAAGAAACGAGATCTAAAGAGGAATTGCTCGCCGAAATAGAAAAACTGAAACATCGTCTTGTGGATGTGCAGGCGCTCCAGGTGCAGCGTAGGTTGATAGAAGAAGCCCTCCGGGAAAAAGAAGAACTGATGTCTGCCATAGTCAAGGGGTTTGACGGTTACATCTACATATGTTCCCACGATTATATTGTCACCTTCATGAATGAAAATCTTGTGAAAAGGACCGGCCGGGATGCTACGGGGGAAAAATGCTATGAAGTCCTTCATGGAAGGAAGTCAATCTGTCCCTGGTGCGTGAATGAAAAAGTTTTTAAAGGGGAGACGGCGAAGTGGGAACTGCTGAGCCCCAAAGATAACCGCTGGTTCTATATTATCAACACACCCATATTCGATGGGGAAAAAGTCATTTCCAAAATGTCCATGTTCATTGACATTACCGAAAGGAAAAGGTTTGAAGAGAGGCTCCGCGAGAACGAAGAAAAGTTCAAAAAACTGTTTGAACTGGCTCCTTTTGCCGTTTTTCTCGAAACAATAGATGGCGATATCATCGATTGCAATGAGGAAGCGGCCAAAATGCTTGGGTACACAAAAGAAAAACTGAAGGAGATGAATATCAAAGACCTGGTCAGCGCCAAAACGGCGAAGATGCTTCCCGGGCTTATTGAAGCAAGCCTTTCATTCGGCGGTTTCTCCGTTGAAGCCGAAAACAGGGATAAGAACGGACGTGAATTCCCCGTTAAAGTAGATGCCAGGATACTCGAGATAAACAACGAGAAGACGGTTTTTGTATTGGTGCAGGATATCACGGAATCAAAAAGAGCGGAAGAAGCGCTTATAAGGGAAAAGAAACTCCACACCAGGGGCCCTGTGGTTGTGTTCAGGTGGTTCGCGAAGGAAGACTGGCCTGTGGAGTATGTATCAAACAATGTGAAACAGTTCGGATATTCAGCTGAAGATTTTCTGAAAGGCAGAATCAAATATGCCGATATTGTGCATCCTGATGACAGAGAAAGGATTGAAAGAGAGGTAAAGCAATACAGCAAAAAAGGGGTTGATAAGTTTGAACAGGAGTACAGGATATTTACCGCGGATAAAACAGAAAAATTCCTGTATGATTCAACAGTCATTGTGCGGGACAGGAAAGGGAGAATAACACATTATGAAGGTTATGTGCTGGATATAACCGACCGGAAAATAGCCGAGAAGGAGCTCCGTTATAACCAGGAGCGGTATAAAGCGATAGTAGAAGGGCAGACAGAGCTTATATGCCGGTTCCTCCCAGATAATACGCTTACATTCGTGAATGAAGCTTACGGCCGCTATTTCGGCAAGAAATGCAAGGACCTGATAGGCAAAAAGTTCCTGCCTTGCGTACTCTCTGCAGACAGGAAGATGGTATTGGAGAGATTGAAATCTTTGTCTGCCGAAAGCCCGATTGAATTCCATGAGCAGAGAATAAAGCTGCCGGGCGGCGAGGTGAGATGGCAGCACTGGACGAACAGGGCTATATTAGATGACAATGGCGATATAAAAGAAATCCAGGCGGTCGGGCGCGATATAACCGACCGGAAAATAGCCGAGAAAGAAAAGGAAAAACTGATTGAAGACCTTCAATATGCCCTGGCGCAGGTAAAGACATTAAGGGGATTGCTGCCGATATGTTCGCATTGCAAGAAGGTCCGCGATGACAAGGGCTACTGGCACCAGGTGGAAGAATATCTGAAAAAGTACTCCGAAATTGCTTTTAGCCACGGCATATGCCCCGATTGCAGGAAGAAACTGTATCCCGAATTAGCAAAAAGGAAATCCGCTGAGAAGAAGAGAAGAAGAAAATAAACCTATACATTGAACCGGAAAAGGACAATGTCAGAATCTTCTATAATATAATCTTTCCCCTTTAACGCCCACTTTCCTGCGTCTTTCACCGCCTGCTCGCTGCCGAACTCAAATAGATCTTTTGATTTGATTATTTCGGCGCGTATGAAACCGCGTTCGATATCCGTGTGTATCTTTCCGGCCGTCTGCGGAGCGGAAAGGCCCTTTGATATAATCCAGGAACGGGCTTCATTTTCGCCCGCAGTAAAGAAAGTTATAAGATTTAAAAGTTTTACGGACAGCCTGGCCATCAGGTTTATGGCAGGTTCGTTTATTTCAAGCTCTTTGAGGAATTCTTCCCTTTCCGCGGCATCAAGAGCGTTGATTTCAACTTCGGTCTTTGCCGCAATCGGGAAAGTGACGGTTGTCCGGGAATCGAACCTTGCTATGTTGTCGGGCAGCTTCCGGTTGATATCCGTTTCGTCGGCATTTAGCGCTATCAGGACATTTTTTTTTGTTATGAATTGCAGAGGGAGAAGCATTTTTCTTTCTTCGTCTGAAAATGCCGCATCTCTTACGGGTTGCTCATTCTCAAGATGAGACTTTATTTTCAGCAGGAGGCTTTTTTCTTTTTCGAGCAGTTCGGTTTTTTTCTTTTTTTCGGATTCTTTTATTCTTTCCAGCCTTGTTTCCACCAGCATCAGATCTGCGAGGATAAGTTCCTGTAAGATGGTGTTAATGTCCCTTTCAGGGTCCACGGTCTCTTTGATGTGGTATACGGCGTCATTTTTAAACTGCCTTACCACAAGGCATATGGCGTCAAGGTTTTTAAGGGTGTTGAGCGAATCTTTGAGCGATTCATGCCCGGGGATTATTGCGGGCAGAAGCTGGTACTCAATTTCAGCGTGGGTAATTTTCCTTGATTTGTATATTTCCGCGATTTTATC
>JAFGBE010000001.1 GCA_016933315.1 Candidatus Auribacterota bacterium | reverse complement strand
CGGAGTTCCTGAAAGCCATCGAGATGAAACCTGGCGACGCCTATCTCCATGAAATGAGGGCCTGGAACCTGAAAAATTACGATCCGGTCTTGGCCGAATCCGAATTCAGCAGGTCCCTTGAAATTAATCCCGAAAACCTGGATCTGTTTATTGTTTTGTCGAAACAGATAGATGCGGAAGTAGCGGATATTGTCGGCGAAAGCGGCGCGCGGTATGTTCTTGTCGAGGATAAATCACAGAAAGTTTTGATGGCGGAGAGGATTGAAGATGAGCTTAAAACAGACAAATACAAGATCGTGCTTGCCGGGGAGGAAGAGGAAAAGAAGGAGGAAGGAGGCTTTGTAAAGGAGGGAACGTATGATTTGGTGGAGGGGAGAATAGATGAAGCGCTGGTTTCATACAAAGATGATAAAGTTTTTCTGGCGGCGAAAGCCGATATTTTACTGAGAAAAGAGGATGAACAGGATGTAAATCAATCGGAAGAGATATGTAAATATATTTTAAGTAATATAGATGATAATTATGAATGGGCGATGCTGATCCTCGCGAAGATTTTTATAAAAGAGGGAAGAATAAGCGAAGCCAACGAAATAATCGACAAAATACAGAGCATAAGAGATACATATGAAGTACATCTGCTTAGAGGGGAAGTGCTGAGGAGCCAGGACAGGTATAGGGAAGCAGACAGGGAATACCAGGAAGCCATCAGAATGAATCCTTCCTTGCCTTATCTCCATGAGATAAGGGCGTGGAACCTGAGGAATTTCGATATGAAAGAATCGGAACTCGAACTGAGGAGGGCCCTGGCGTTATCTCCCGAAGACCCGCATCTTTTGATGGCTCTTTCTTATCATTACCGCTCAAGGCGTTTGTACAAAGAAGGGAATATGTATCTGAAAAAAGCTATCCAGAAGGCTGATGATGATGAATTTGCCGATATAAACCGTAATATAAGGAACGATTATTTTTCTCAGACCGGCACAAGCGGTTACCATTTCGGGCTGCCCACCTCGGTATCTTTGGGTTATAGATATGAACCGGAGCTCAGCAATATAGAAAATATGATAAGGGGGTTGAGATTTGATAAGGTTTCCCGGGACAGCAAAGATCTTCCTCCCGCCCAGTTGACAAAGGGAAACTTTGTTGAAAGTAATGTGAACCTGAATTTCAGCAACCTCCCGCTTATTCATAATTATTTTTCATATGACAGGAAAATTGACAGGAAGGACCCTCTTGTTGAGGAGATAGAATTGATAAACAGGACTGAACTGGAGCATACGTTCCCCGACACGTTTATGGGTGATGTTACGGTCTTTCCTTATTTTAAATATGCGTATCTCCACGGGTCAAACTTCAGCATAGACAAAATATTCCAGTCCGATTTCAGGATAGATATCTATAACTTCGGCATAAGAGCTTTGCCTTCCTGGATATTTGAAGATATAGGCGTTAAATTGGAGACTGAATATGTATTTGGAGTCGGCGATTACAGGGATGATCCGGACCATTTCAGGAGCCATCAGCTCAGGGCCCGGCTATTGAAGGAATTTCCCGATAAATCTTATTTTTTCTGCGACGGCGAAGTTTATTATTCGATACAGGGGCCTGATTACCCGAACTATGATTACAGATATAAAGGGGTCCTGTTTTTTGATAAAAACATTAATAACGAAAAGCTGAGGATATTCGCCGAGCTGGAAGCCATTTATCATCTTGATACAATTAAAACGGGCCCCGATATAAATACAACTATTATCAAACCGAGAGGGGGCGTAAAACTCAAGCTTAACGATATCTTCTCTTTGAGAGCGTCGGGAAGTTACTTCTGCTGCCCGGGATATGATACATTTGATTATTGGGAGCTGAGGGGAGAGTTTGTTTATAAGGATTTTGTGCGTAACGAGCAGGTTGTCGAAGGGAGAGAAGTGAACTTCAAGAACCCGGTTGAGTTTATAGTAGGCTATAAGGCTGACATATTCCCTAAATTTCCAAGGTCGAAAGACAAAAATTTAACTACGGTGTATTGTGAATCAAGATATTTCTGGTGAAAAGTTGAAAATAGCTATAGTGGGATGTTTCCCCCCGAGCAAACAGGGGCTGAATGAATATAATTGCCATTTGAGCAGGGCTATCGGGGAGCTGGGGCATAAATGTATCGCTATATCCAATATGCTTACGGATATAGAGAAAAAGAACCTTAAGAAGGTTAAGTGCACGAAAGTCATGATAAGAAGGATATGGAAATTCGATTCATATTTTTCATGGTATAACATTGTAAAACTTATCAGGAAAGAGAAGCCTGATGTAGTGATCTTCAGCTTGATCTTCAGCTCATTCAGTTTCAGGGGGTACAGGTCTTTTGTCAATCTTCTGACGCCCGCCCTGGTTAAATTCACGGGTTTTAAAACAGCTATAATCCTGCACCATCTTTATGAAAATATCGATATGGGCACCTATGGGAAGACAAGAATTGCGATTTTCAAGATAGGGTGCAATCTTATAACAAGGTCGTTTAAATTGGTCGATAAGGTTTTTGTCCTTGTGGAAAGGTACAGGGAATTCCTCGAATCCAGGTACAGGGCCAAAAATGTCAGGTATGTTTCGCACGGCTGTTTTTTGAAGCTGGAAGAACCGCTTCCTTACAAGAAGTCGAAGAATGTGCTGGTAATGGGAAAATTCGGCGCGTATAAGAAACTCGACCGTATAATTGAGATGGTAAAAGAGCTATCTGACGAAGACAGTGATATCAAACTGATAATCGCGGGAAGAAGCCACCCCTACTTCAAAGGCCATGTAGAGGAAGTTCTTGAGCATGCGCTGCATAATTTTATCGATTTCCGCGGATATGTCCTTGAGGAACATCTGCCCGCTCTCTTTTCGGATATTAATGTAGTCGTGATACCCTATGATTTTTATACCGGGACATCCGGAATTGCGCATCTTGCGGTTAATTACGGCCGGCCCATAGTGGCTTATGATTCTCTTGAAATAGAAGACCTTATTGAGAATATAGGGGTCAGGATTGCCCGTGTTCCTATAGGCGACGAAACAGCTTTTAAGGCCAGGATAAAAGACTATCTAAATGATTTTGAAAAGCAAAAAACGGATGGAGTTCACAATTTCAGGGTAGGGCAGAAAATATATTTGTCGAATATTGCCAAGGAAATAATAGATAAAACCCTTTCCCGTGAAAATGAAAAATAATATTTATGGATAAACCGGTTTTTAAAATTCTGCTTTTTGCGTCTCTGGCATCGGCAATCGTGTGCCTGCTGTTTGTTTTTCTGGGCTGGCAGTGGAATACATTCGATGCGAACACGCATGTCTTTCTGGGCTCGCACTACTCAAACGATTTTTTCTCGCTGTGGAATGACAAATGGTACGGCGGTTTCTCGATCGCGCACTATCCTCCGCTGCTTCACCAGCTTATAGCCGCGCTCGCGCTGTTTGTAGGGCTTAAAGCATCCTATTCTCTGCTGCTGGTATTGATATATTTCCTTCTTCCTTCTTCCATATATCTTTTTGCCAGGCTGTGGCAGGGCAAGCGACGGGCTGTTTACGCCGCTTTCCTGGCTGTTTTCCTTTCTTCCATCTCTCTTACGGTTTTCAGGAACGGGCAGATTACTACCATGTGGAGTCTGCCTTTTTCCATGTATTCGCTCGCTTATTTTGTCCTCTGGCACAGGGCCGGTAAAAAAATATATTTCTTAATATCGTTCCTGGCGGCTCTAATTGTTGTTTTTTCGCATCATTTTACCGGAATCCTGATTTTCCCTGTTTTCTTTGCCGTAAATGTTTTTTATAAATTCAGGAAACACACGATGCGCAGAATATTTCTGAAACATCTGCTCTGCTTCGGCCTGCTTTTATTGGCGTTTGATTTTATAGTCCTGTATCCCTACTGGAACCTTCAGCTTTTTGTAAAAAAATCGGCGGAATCCATATACCATCTAAGCCGGACGAATTATCTGAAGGATTTCAGGGCTTTTCTTGTTTTCTGTTTTTTGCCGTATCTGACTTATATTCCTTTTATTCCTTTTCTGTTTGTTTTCAGCTTGGGCAAGAGATACCGTTTTCTCCTGCTGGTTTTTACCTTCTCGTTTTTGGTGTCTCTGGGGGACACTTTTACTTTTTCAAGAAGGATACTCGGGAGGCTGTTCTACATAATAACGCTTGACAGGATTTCCCTCTGGGCGACGATTTTTGCCCTGCCGATTGCGTCTTCGATATTATACAGCCTTAGAAAAGAATGGCGTTTCCATTTTTATGTTCTTTGTGTATTGATACTGGCTGCGTTTGTCCTGTGCCAGAGCTCTTCGTTCTGGCTGCCTCACCAGGAGTACCGGGGCAGCATTGAGGAAACCGTTGATTTTATAAATAACACGGTTAAAGACAATGCCAGATATATTACTCTCGGGCTGGGAGACAGAATATCCAATATCTCGTATCTGACGGAAACCGAAACGCTCGACGGGAACCTTCACGCTTCCAGGGAGCTTGATATACTGAACAAATATCCGATTGAAAAAATAGATAACACAAAATATTTCGGAGAACAGGGAAGGGCGGCGTTGTTTGAAATACTGGAGGATTCCGAAGCTTACGACCTTAACTATGTTTTTTGTTTCAGCGAATATTATATTCCGTTCCTGAAAAAAACGGGATGGACATTAGAAAAGAATATAGGGAAGAAAAGCAGGGAATGTTCGGTATGGACAAAGGGCAGGCCGGACGGGATAAAGACAATAGTTAACGCGAGAGAAGGGTCCTTATATAACAAAATGCTTTGGGGCCTGGTTCCTATCGGCGTATTTGCGCTGTTTTGCGTTATATTCAGCTTTAAAGTGTTTTTTATGCGGCTTATATGAGATTTGCTTCCTTGAGGAGGGACTGATGAGATATATTTTTAAAATTAAGACAGCGGTTTTTCTGGCCTTATGCGTTCTGTTTTTGCCGTTTGGCTGTTCGACTAAAAATAATACCAGGCATTATATTTCCGGGGTTGACAATCTGGAAGAGGACGATTCTTCATGGTTTCCGTTCTGCAAGGGGTCTCCGGTATGGTCTATAGAAAATGTCAAAAATCCTTCTTTAGACGGGGAAGCCCTGAAACTGTCCATTCTCAGAGGATCCCCTTATGCGAATGTCCATTTCTTTGCCGACTTGTTCCCTGAACCGGAATCTGTTGATTTTTCCCTGTCCCTGTATTTTATGTTCCGCCCCAAGACTACATTCAACAATGAGGGGGCCCCGTCTGCTATACAGGCAATAGAATTCAGTATGAGCAAGTGGGATTTATCGAAAAGATATGAATTTGCGCTTCAATGGCAGAATGTGGGAGAAGGCGCTCCCCAGTGGAGGTACTGGGACCCTCACAATCCTCATCCCTGGGTTGATCTGGGTATCCATCAGACTCTTGAGCCGAAAAAATGGTATTATTTCAAAATGGAAGGCTCTATTGTCGGCGGCAAAGTTTTATACAGGGGGTTTACAGTGGACAGGAAAAAACATTTGCTTGGAATATCCGTCCAGCCGGATCCCATGTTTGAAGAAGCCGACCATCTGGCGGTAGCGGTCCAGCTTGATGCAAACTTTGAATGTACTCCTTATGACGTATTTATAGACAAAGTAAAATTTGAAAGGAAGCCCGGGATATCGGCAGACACATCGAAATCACCTACAGGAGAAAAAGAGCCTTCAGCGGAAGAAGCTGTAAATTTTAAATGATAACGTCAAAAACAAAAATTAAAGTGGTAGTTTTTGAGATGGTTTTTGTGCTTATTTGCATAGCGGTAGTTTACTGGGCTTATGTTTCGGCGCCGCGGAAAAGCTTATATTGCGCGAAAGATATTTCGATGGATGCCGGCACGCTGGATGTTTTCCCTGTTTATAAGGTTTTTTATAAATGGGACGGACGTGATGAAAGCAACCCGAGATGGATAATATTCAAATCAGGGGATATGTGGAGAATTGCGAATTTCAGGGCTGATTTCCGGTTTGATAATCTTGAGTCCGAATCGATAAACTCGGAGGATTTTACCTATTCCTACGTTGAAAATGTTGATTTCAACCCTGAATTATCAAGGAAGGAATATCTTTTATACAAATTAGGGTTTGACCCTGCTTGCGAAAGGGAAAAAGAAACGTTTTACAGGATTCTGCGGGAAACATCTGATTTCGAGTGAAGACATCATGTTTCCCGCGGCAATTTCATCTTGACTAAAATACCTATTTATTATAAAAATGGCGTTTCTGATTTTTGCCGGGGCGTAGCGCAGTTTGGTTAGCGCGCCTGCCTTGGGAGCAGGAGGCCCCCAGTTCGAATCTGGGCGCCCCGACCATCCACCTTCGCCTGGAATCGGGTGTTTCACCCCAGAGGCTTCGGTGGAAACTTGAAAAGTTTTCCCACGGTGGATGTCCTCCGAAGCTCCTGAAAGCAAAGGAGGACAAAACATCGGGAAAACTCGATTGCGGTCTATTGCTCGATTGTTCTATTTTCAAAAGGGTTGAACTAAATTAGCGGAAGTTATTCCCGTGTTTTACGTTGTAAATCAAAACGTTGGGGGCCGTTCAACTTAGCAACTTATGTTCATTAACATTCTGTAAGTTACAGTTTCACATAGATGCGCCCGTAGCTCAGTTGGATAGAGCATCTGCCTTCTAAGCAGAGGGTCACAGGTTCGAGTCCTGTCGGGCGTGCCAGATATGAAAAATAGGCAGTTGGATAGCTGCCTATTTTTCATAATTTGTTTACAACAAATAAGGACTTGAACCCTGAACCGTTTCTGGTTCAGGGTCAGAGCCCCCCCACCACATTTTAATATATAGTGTGGGGGTGCCGAAGGCACCGTCCTGTCGGGTGCGGGAGTCCCTCCTTTTGCAGCAGAACAATGCTTACACATTGCATAAGGGAAAAACAGGAATTTAACGATTATTCGATTGAAGTGCCTCCCAGTGGAATATACGCTTATTTTAACCTTCAAAATCCGCTTGACAACACCCAAAATATATGGGATATTTACTTAGTTCCATATTGAAATTATCATATAGTTACTTTGTTT
>JAFGBE010000199.1 GCA_016933315.1 Candidatus Auribacterota bacterium | reverse complement strand
GACTTTGTTTTTCTGGGCGAAATCGAATATTTCGGATTTGTGGCCCATAAAGTTCTTTTCGGTTATTGTTTCATAATATATTGATTCAGACGGTATGAACATCAACCCGAATTCGGATGTTCCCTTTTCCGGTTTTATATATTTATCCTTTATGTCTTTAATATGTTTTTTCAGGTCTTTTTCGTATTCTTTCCAGTATTTTGTTTTTTCGTCATCTGTTGCGGATGAAAGGTATTTCCGGTAGTTTTCCCTGGGAAATTTGGCGTCTATAGGTATGATGAGGTTCTTCATTTTTATCACGGCGTCTACCTGTTCGCGTCCTTCGATGACGTACTGGCGCTCCCACAACCCCTTCGGAAGGGCCTGCTCAAGCATTTCTTCGAGCACCGTCTCCCCGTAGCTTCCCCTGAGCTTGGGCGTCTGGAGGATATCCTTCAGGGATTCCCCGAGCCTGTTGGATTCTTCCTGCTGGGATATTATCTTCTGTATAGTGAGGTTGATATCTTTGATGGAATCGACTGTCTTAAGGGTGTGCTCCGATATAAGGTCTTTGGACCTGTTGATTTCGGAGCGCGTCTGGTTCAGCTCCTTATTGATGTTGGATTGGAATGAAATGAAATTGTCTTTTAAAAATGAATCCACATTCAGCAGCGGGTCGTTTGCGCTTCTTTTGAGCATGAAAACCGATAAGGCTACCGTTACGGCGAGAGTTACCAGGACAAGTATAAGAAGAATTAGTTCCATTTTTCACCTTTTTTCAAGCCGGGCGCCGGGCCCGCGCCTATGTTAAGAGTGTTTTTTTCTGGGCGATACCCATGACTCGGGGTATCCCCTTTCTTTTTCCAAGCCCCTGTCTTTTACCCTCAGGGTAAGCAAAGCCGCGATTACCATGCAGATTCCGCCGAAAACGACCCCCATCGCGCGGTTATTCCCCAGCACGTTCAGCATAACCCATCCGAACCCGAGAGATATTGTTATCTGGGGAAGAGTGATGAAGAAGTTGAATATTCCCATATATATGCCCATTTTTGATTTTGGAATCGCCGCCGACAGCATAGCGTACGGCATGGTGAGTATGCTTCCCCATGCTATTCCCAGCCCGACCATCAGGATAAGGACAAGTTTTTTCAGAAGCCCTATGTCGGTTCCGTGAAGAAATAATATTCCCAGCATACCGGCGGCGCCGAAAAGCAGGCTTATAAAATGGGTCTTTTTTCTTGTAATAAGCTGGGCTATTTTAGGCATGAAGAATGAATAAAACAAAGTGATTACATTATATGTGGCAAAACAGATGCCCGCCCATTCTATGCCGTCGAGATATTGCGGCGAATTTTCTTCCCCGAAAAGGTGCCCTACAGTTACCGGGAAATACATCCAGAGACAGAACATCGCCATCCATGTGAAAAACTGGACCCACGCGAGCTCCTTCATGGTTTTAGGCATATTAAAAAGGTCGGAAACGATTTCTTTAAAAAAAACGGATACGGCATTTTTATTTTTCCCGGGTTTTTTAGCGGGTTTGCTGTTCTCGGGAGGGTATTCCCTGCATGTTATTACGGTCCAGAGAACCGCGGAGATAAACACGACTGCGCCGACATGAAAAGAGATTTTTATTATGTAAGGCAGTTTATCCTGAAGGATGTCCGGTATCATGTTTAAAAGAGGCATGGATGAGAGCACGTGATGCGATGAACCGTGCGCGGCGGATGTTACCGCCAGCGGGTGGGGAACAGGAGGGGTTTTACTTATGTGAAAGATGTTCCCGAGAATCCACGGGAAAGCGGAAGCGGTGACGGCTCCTATGGAAACGAACAGCGTCTGTATCGAATAACCTATTGTCCTCTGTTTTTCGGGGAGCATATCCGCGACAAAAGCCCTGAAGGGTTCCATGCTTATGTTTACAGATGAATCAAGCACCCATAGCAGGCCGGCTGCCATCCACAATGTGCCGGAGTAAGGCATCAGGAACAGGGCGAATGTGGCGAGGATCGCGCCTATCAGGAAGTAAGGCCTTCTTCTCCCGAGCCAGCACCATGTGTTATCGCTCAGGTGTCCTATTATGGGCTGGACGATAAGCCCTGTCAGCGGGGCGGCAAGCCATAGTATGGGAATTTTATCGGGGTTTGCCCCGAGGTATTCATAAATCGCGCTCATATTCGCCATTTGCAGGCCCCAGCCGAACTGTATTCCCATAAAACCTATGCTCATATTGCATATGTGCAAAATGCTTAAAGATGGTTTCTTCACTTTGCCTCCGCAGATTTTTCACATAAATATAGCATTATCATCCTATCTTTTTCCAATGATTTGTATTTACAGATTAATTGAACAAACGGTTTTTTTGCGATACAATTATTTCTGGTGTTTTTTGAAAAATTTTACGCCGGTTAAAATAAGGAGGTCAAAATTATGAGAATTCTTTTTGTTTTGATCCTTTCCCTGACGCTGTTGTTTTGCATCCAACAGTTTGTTTTTGCGAAGCACAGTACGTGGGACACAGTAGGCAAAGGATTGGCTGTTTATGAAGGGGCAAAAGTATTGACCGGAGCAAGAGGGAATATGCTTGACGATGTTTCCGGCGGAAATTTTCACAGGGACGACGGTTCATCCTCCGGCGGAGGCTCATCTTCCCAGGACTCGTATAATTCCGGTTACCAGGCAGGTTACCAGGCGGGCTATAACGCCGGTTTCAGGGCCGGAACCCAGCAGAAGTGACAAAAAATACAATACCGGAGGAAAAAATGAGAATTCACCGTTTAAAATTTTTATTTGTTTTGCTGGGCATTCTGGTTTTCTGCCCGGCAGCCCATGCGGTCATGATGGAACTTTCTTCAACCGATATAACCGAAGCCGTAAATACCGGCGCCAAATACAAGGATTCGGACCCTATAAGCTTTATGAACGATTTATGCGCTTACCGGGAGGTAAAGGCAGACTACTATGATATTTCGGCGGTACTCTGGACAAAATATTCTCTTATAGCGTTTGATTCTCTCATTTCCGCGAAGCGCTACCAGGATTTCAACCTCGAAAGGCTTGAAATGTCGAGCGGGTACAAGATGCTTGAAAACGACATAGTCTTTTATGTCCTTATTACGAGCCAGCACAAGGACCATCTCGATGATTTTAAAGCGGTCCTGAAACAGAGAAACAAAGTGCTTATGACGGATGTTTCCGTGATGAAAAGCCTGAGCGACAAACAGCCGGACGGCCTGTATTACGCTGTGTACCACTGGGGTTTTCCCCTTAAGGAGCTGGACCTTAAATCAAAAGTGTCTCTTACAGTAATACCGTTAATGGGCAAGGAGCAGGTAATAGAGTTTGATTTGTATAATATAAAGTAGAAACCGGTTGTATAATGCTATGAGAAGCTGTGCGGTTTTTTTGATGGTTTTATGCGCAACTGTATTTTGTCGCGCGGATTCGTTTAATCTGGCGATAAACCCGGATTTCGAGTCCGGCGACAGTTTCGGATGGGGCGCCTGGGCCGTCAGGGAAGATGTGGTTATGGCCGAAAACCATTCCCCGGGAGGGCTTTTCTGCCTTAGGCTTTCGCTGGAGGGTAGAGAGGGTGGCCCTTTTTCGGCGGGAGCGCTGATTCAGGAAAAGAAAGTCTTTAAGGAAAACGAGAAAGTCTACGCTTCAGCATGGGTAAAAACCGAAAACCTGAAGGGAAAAGCCGGAAACGAAGTGCATGCTTTTATTAAACTTGAATTCTGGAAGGACGGCACATTGATTGACTCGGCGGCGAGCGAAAAAATAACTGGAGATAACGGCTGGACATTCCTGAAAATAGAAACAACAGCCCCCGAATTCAGTAATGTGACGAAGCTTCTTCTTATGCTTGAGAACAGCGGCGGAAAGGGCAATACGGGATACGCTTATTTCGATGATGTGTATCTCGGCAAGACCGCGGCCCCCGTGAAAGTTGAAAACATCAACCGCGCTTTTGCGCTGAAGTGACATTATTATATGAATAAAAAGAACAGGAAAACGCCTAATTCCTTCCACAATAAATTTTTAAGGGATTATAAGTCTCTTATTGATATATCGCAGGCTATGATAGGGGAAAGAAATATAGAGAAACTCTTAAGCCTTATCATGGAAGAGATAACGCGCGTGCTGGAAGCCGAGAGAAGTTCCCTTTTCCTTGTTGACCACAACACCGGCGAGATATGGAGCCACATCGCCCAGAAAGCGGAGATAGAGGAGATAAGGCTGCCGATAGGCAAAGGCATAGCCGGTTACACGGCGAAAACAGGGAAACTCCTTAATATCAGGAACGCTTATAAGGATAAAAGATTTTGCTCTGACTTTGATATGGAAACGGGATTCCGCACAAAATCCGTCCTTTGCGCCGCCATGTTCAACCACGAGAAAGAGGTGATCGGCGTAATACAGGTGCTTAATAAGAAGAGCGGTTATTTTACGAAGAAGGATGAGAAAATCCTCGTTGCTTTCGCGTCGCACGCTTCGATTGCCCTTGAAAACGCCATTCTCCATGACGAGGCCGAAATTTTTATGAGAAGCCTGATAAAGACTCTTGCGGCCGCGGTTGACGCCCGGGACCCGGTTACCGCCGGGCATTCGGAAAGAGTAACGTATTACGCGTTGAAAATAGGGGAGGAACTGAAGCTAAACCAGGATAAGATGAGGATGCTTGAGATAGCGGCTATCCTCCATGACGTGGGGAAAATCGGCGTCAAGGACAGGATACTGACAAAACCCGGGCGCTATACGAAAGAAGAATACGAGGAGATGAAGAAACACGCGTATTACACCAAGCAGATACTCGATAACATCCATTTTTCCAAGAAGGACAAGGATATTCCTCTTGTGGCGTCCACCCATCATGAGATGATGAACGGGAACGGGTACCCGTTCGGCCTGAAAAAAACCGCGATACCGCTGTTGTCGAGGATAATAGCCGTTGCCGACATATACGACGCGATGATAAGTTACGACAGGCCGTATAAGAAGGCCATGACTGTCAACCAGGCGCTTGACGTACTGAGGAAAGAGTCGCGAACGCGCCTGGACAGGAAAATCGTTGATATCTTCATTAAGAAGCAATTATACCTTTTTGACAGGAGAAATTATATCAGGATAAACGTGGAACTTGCCATTGAATACAAAGTCTTAAGGCCGGAAGAACAGGAAAAGATATATCATTCTTCCAGCACTACGAACATAAGCGCCGGCGGGCTGGTCTTTATTTCTAAAAAAATAATTCCGATATCCAGTTTTGTCGCGGTCCGCGTTTATCTTGTGGATATGACCCTTGACCTTACGGCGAAAGTCATACGTGTTGATAAAATAAGCGACAAAAAGTATAAAATCGCCATCTGTTTTGTCAATATTTCCGATCCCGTGAGGGAAAAATTATCCAAATATCTTGTCAAGATATTGAATACCCACTGATTTTCTTCCCTGAATGTTATTTGAATCGAGCCCCTTGACAAAACCTCTGTTGTCAGTTATAATGCACACGTTAACATCAAAATGGGTTTATATGAGAAAAAGGCCTACTATAAAAGATATAGCGAAAAAAGTCGGAGTCACCCATTCGACTGTCTCCCGTGTCATAAACGACAATCCGGCCATAAGCGGCAGGACCAAAGACAAAATACTTAAAGCGATGAAGGAACTTGACTACCAGCCTAACCTGGTTGCCAGGGGGCTTGTCAGGAGAAAGACCCATGCTTTTGCCCTTATTACGCCTGATCTCAACCCGCATGTGCTTCCCATTATAAAAGGGATATCGGATACATGCAGAAGGCTTGGATACGGGCTTATGTTATTTTCGACAGATTACTGGACCGAAGAAAACCGGTCTTATGCCGAAGTCGTGAGAAACTGGCTGGTTGACGGCGTCCTGATATATAACGTTATTTATCATGAGGATGTCCCTGATAATATTAAAGAATTGGAAAAAGAAAACATACCCTGTGTTTTTATAAACAAGTTTCTGGGCAGGAAAAAAGTCAATAATGTCAGCATAGACAACAATGAAGCTGTTTTTAAGGCTGTCAGCCATCTCTCCGCGACAGGGCATAAGAGGATAGGCATGATAAAGGGAGGAATGCTTTCTGTGGACGGCGTTGAAAGGTTCAGTGCTTTCAAGGGATCCCTTGAAAAACTCGAACTCGAATTTGACGAAAGCATAACCGGCTGCGGCAACTTTTTTTTCAACGAGGCTTATGAAGAGATGAAAAGGATACTGTGCTCTCCATCGGGCAGGCCCACGGCCATGTTTTGCGCGAATGACATAATGGCTATGGGAAGCGTTAAAGCAGCCATGGATATGGGGCTCAAAGTGCCGCAGGATATTTCGGTAGTGGGTTTTGACGATCTGGAAGCGGCCCGTTTCTTCAAGCCTTCGATAACTACGCTGAAGCCTCCGCTTGAAGACATAGGAGGCAGGGCGATTGAAATGCTTTTGAGGGTTATTGAAAACCCCTCTCGCCCGGTTGAGGAAATAGGGCTGGCGTCAAGGCTTATAGTAAGGGAGTCATCAGTTGCATAAAATATATTTTTTCACAACTAATTCACACGTGTGCATAAGTAGCTTGAAGCAAGTGAAGTTCATTTGCGGGTTAATTGTGCGGAATAAAGGAGGTTGAAGTATGAAAGGTTCTGTTTTACTCGTTGCATTGTTTGTCTGCGCATCCTTGATTTCTCTTCCGAATTACGCTGTGTCGGGGTTACTGACAAACGGCGGATTTGAAACAGGAACGCCCGGATGGTATGGCGACACCGCTACTGTTATCGAAGGTTGGACAAGGTGGGGAAGTGACGGCTGGTATCATACGGATTATAACCATACCGCAGGCGGTTCGAAAGCTATAAAAAGCTGGTCGGACTCCACAGGTATTTATCAGGATTTTGCTGTAACTGCGGCAACCCAATACACTGTAAGCGGTTTTGCGTATGCCCCGTCTACGGATACTCCTGTCGGCTGGGATAGCGTCATGAAAATCGAGTGGTTTAACGGCGCATCAAAACTTTCCGAAGAGGAAGTAGGCCGTTTTATAAGCGGTACGGACTCGTTGGATACATGGAAGGAAATAGCGGGTTTATTTACCGCCCCGACTTCTGCGGATACGGGAAGAATAGTGATGTTCCTGACTGATGCCAACGGAGAGACAGCTAACGGCGGTTCGATAGGCTGGGATGATATGGATGTTGATGTTGTTCCCGAACCCGGCAGCCTTGTCCTGTTAGGATGCGGATTAGCGGGAATATTTTTAGCAAAGAGGAGAAACGGCTAAGGCCGTATTTTCGGAGGGCTTGTCGGAGATATCATTTTTACTTTCTTCAAAGTCTCTTTCCCCCCCAGGAGTGTAGAGGCAGGAAGCCTGGAAAATGATGCCCGGCAAGCCCTTTTTCAAGTGAAATTTGTGTAAAAGGCATAATTGCGATATGGTATCATTTAGTTGTCGATAAACCTTTTACCAAAGTCAGGAGAAAACAATGAAAAGAACATTTATATTATATTTTTTCGCGGTAATTCTTTCAGGTTCGTCCCTGTCCTCCGGTCTGCCCGCGAATGTCACCGCTTCTTCAGTCCAGGAACCGGGATTTTCTCCTGACAAGGCGTTTGACGGAAATATGGGAACCAGGTGGAGCAGCAAGTTTGAGGATCCCCAGTGGATTCAGATAGACCTCCTGGAAAACAGGGAACTCGCGGGGCTGACCATTTTCTGGGAGGACGCTTTTGCTTCCTCTTATGATGTGCTGCTTTCGGAAGATGCCGAAAACTGGGTTAAGGTTTTCGGGACAAGCGGTTCGGACGGGAAGACAGATGATATTTATTTTAAGAAGACGGAAGCGAGATATATCAAAATTGTATGCAATAAAAGAGCGACGGGGTGGGGCGCTTCCATACTTGAAGTAACGTTGAAAGAACCGGGCGAGACACCCGATATAAAAATTTCATCCGGGGAGGCTGAACCCCTGAACATTATGGACGGGGATTTTTCCACCTGCTGGAACAGCGGGGGCGGGGACAGCGAGCAGGTTGAAATAGACTTAAAAAAGGAGAAAGGGCTTGGCGGGTTTGAGATAAAGTGGGGGGAATCATATCCCGGAAGTTATGAGATTCAGTCTTCGAAGAACGGCGAAGACTGGAAAACGGTTTTCAAGACTTCAAGGTCTAACGGGGGAAGAGACCTGATATATATAGATAAGACCGACGCGAGATACATCAAAATCCTGTGTGAAAAATCCACCGGGGCCGGGTTTTGCCTGTGCGAGCTTACGCTGAAAGGCAAAGATGAATCCGCGACGGTGGAAAGATTATACAATGTGATGGCGGAGGATTCCCCTGCCGGATATTTCCCGGACTGGATTTATAACAAACAGGAATACTGGACCGTTACCGGGGCCCCATCCGATCCTGTGGAAAGCCTGATAAGTTCCTACGGCGCGGTGGAACCCGGCAAGGAAAGCTTCGTGCTGATGCCGTATCTTTATATCGACGGGAAATTGGTCGCGGCGGGAGACGCGAAAATAACCCAGAAACTTGAAAAAGATTACCTCCCGATACCTTCCGTCACATGGGAATATAATGGCCTTGTTTTCGAACAGAAAATATTCACATGGGGGGATAAAGAGGGTTCCTCATCTTATCTTCTTTACACGCTGGATAACACCGGCGGCAAGCCGCTGAAGGGCAAGCTTTTTATTACAGTAAGGGCATTGCAGCTGAGCCCCAAGTGGCAGCACGGCGGCATATCGAGGATATCGGCCCTTGATTTTGCCGACGGCCGCAAAGGCGCGCTGATAAAAGTTAACAACAGGGATTCGGTTGTCTCCCTCCAGAAGCCCGCGGGATTCGGCGGCGTGTCTTTTAAAGAAGGGGAGATAATCGAATATATCGCCGACGGCAAAGTCCCCGACAGGAAAACAGTGCTTGACCCGGAAGGGATTATTTCCGGCGCGTCCGTTTTCGATTTCAATGTCCCGGCCGGCAAGAAGAAACGATTTTATTTTGTGCTGCCGCTGAGAGGCAATACTGACGTCGAAGCTCTGCTGTCATGCAAGAACCCGGAAGAAAAATTCAATGGAATTCTGGCCGAAACCGGGGACTACTGGGAATCGCAGTTAAGCACGTTCGAAATAGATATTCCCCAGAAAGAGCTGATTGATGTTATGAAAGCCAACCTTGCCTATCTTCTGATAAACAGGGATTTTGTTTCTCTCCACCCGGGCCCGAGAAATTATGAGCGCTCGTGGATAAGGGACGGTTCCGTTCAGTGCGCGGCTTTGCTTAAGACGGGGCATTATGAGGAAGTCAGGGATTACCTGGATTGGATAAGCAAAAGCCAGAAGCCCAACGGCGAAATTCCCTGTATGCTTGAGCTGAACGGACAGATGCCCGGATGGGGCAAAGACTGGTTTGAGTGGGACGGGCAGGGGGCATATATATTTGCCGTTGCGGATTATTACCGTTTCACGGGGGATAAAGATTTTGTGATAAACCATTTTAATTCTGTAGTAAAGGCTCTGAAGTTTCTTGAGGAACTCAGGGCGAAACGGTTGACCGATGAATATAAAAACACGCCGTTCTACGGCATACTGCCGGAATCAAACAGCCACGAGGGATATTTCCCGGCCCAGCACAGTTTGTGGGATGATTTCTGGGCTCTTAAAGGATGGAAGGACGGGCAGTTCCTGGCTAAGGTCGCGGGACAGGAAGATTTGACCGGGTGGATGAAAAAAGAGGAAACGGAATTGAGGAAGAACCTTCTTGATGATATAGAGCTGCTGCAGAAACAGAGAAACATAAAAAATATCCCCGGCTGCTTCGAGAAAGCCGATTTTGACGCCACTTCGACCGCGATTTCAGTATGGCCCACGGGGGAATATCCGCACCTGCAGAGGGAAGACCTTATGTATACGCTGGATACATATTATGCCGACACTTTTTATCCGAGGATAGAAAAAGGGCTTACGGCCGCCTACACCCCTTATGAGATAAGAAATGCCACAGCGTACCTTATGCTCGGGGAAAAAGACAAAGCGCTGGAGATGATAAATTATTTTCTTGGTGATATGCGGCCGAGGCCGTGGAAACACTGGGCGGAAGTCGTGCATGAGGAATATTTCCGGCCGCAGTATCTCGGGGATATGCCCCATACGTGGATAGGCGCCATTGCGATTAATTTCATCAGGAGCCTTTTTGTGTATGAACAGGATAACAGGATCGTGTTCGCGGCGGGCGTTGACGATAAGTGGCTTGATTCTCCCCGGGGCGTGAAGGTGAGAAACATGCCGACTTATTTCGGTGATATAAATTACGACATAAAAAAAGAGGATAATGTGATAACGGCGAATATATACGGGGATGCCGATTGCTCGGGCGGCTTTGTGTTGAAAGTACCGTGCGGAGGGAAAGCGTTGTATGCCGAGCTTGACGGCGATAGGATTGAAAGCATAGAGAGAGGAGAAATAAATTTCACAAAACTTCCTGCTGACATAAAGATATATTGCGATGATTAATAATATTGAAGGAGGAATACGATGAAAAGGGTTTTCTGTCTGTTATTTGTTCTTGGCTTAATTGTCTTTTCGCAGGCTGCATTCGCCGATTCAAACAGGGTCAGCAACCCCGGCTTCGAGGCCGGGAATATCGGCGGCTGGGCGACGTGGGCCGTGACCGATGAGACGTCTTCGGCGGCAAACCGCACTCCGGGCGGGAAGTTCAGCGCTACCCCTTCCCTTAATGCGGAAAACGGGCCGTTCGAAGCGGGAGCGCTTATACAGGAATTTGATGATTTCAAGCCCGGCGAGAATATCTTCGCGTCTGTCTGGGTTAAGACAGACGGGTTAAAAGGCGCTCAGGGAACAAATGTTTTCGCTATACTCAAATTGGAGTTCTGGAGCGGAG
>JAFGBE010000198.1 GCA_016933315.1 Candidatus Auribacterota bacterium | reverse complement strand
CTGTTCTTTACAGAATTTTAACCATAGATAGAGTTATATTCTGTTTACACCAATAAAAAAGAAAATACGGGAGGAGGAATACATGTTGAAGAAAGCCGGATTGGTTATGCTGGTTGCCGTCTTCGTACTATCCTGCACCAGCACTTTCTCAATGCAGAGAGA
This sequence comes from Candidatus Auribacterota bacterium, assembly GCA_016933315.1. Taxonomy (GTDB): domain Bacteria; phylum Auribacterota; class UBA6266; order UBA6266; family UBA6266; genus UBA6266. The sequence continues at coordinate 19,424 of JAFGBE010000198.1, read as the reverse complement.
TATGGGTAAAATCGTCACCCCAAGAGATGAAGATGAGACGCTTGACCTTAAAATCGCCAGGAATCAGGCGCGCGAAGATTTTAACGCATCTAATAAATCTTTGTATAAAGCAAGGGTTGCATACAATAAAGCAAGGGTTTGCGACCGTCCTAAAGAAGAAATAGAACAGAAATATCAGGATTATCTGAAAGCTAAAACCGCTAAGGATAACGCGCAGGCCAAACTTGATGCCGCCATAGCAGCTTATGCAGACGCAATCAAAGCCGCAAAAGGCGTTCAATAACTTACGCTGACTTAAAAGGGCATCCTTAAAAGGATGCCCTTTTTTATTGGGTTCAAATCCGGAAACAGCGCGGCCCCATGAATTCTTTTACTGCTGGTGGGCAAGGGCCTTTAAAATACTTATCCTCTCCTGTATAGGAGGATGGGTGCTAAAAAGGGATGTTGTTTTTGCCCTTGCCTCAAAAGACTTTATGGGATTGACAATATAGAGGTGCTGTGTGGCTCTGTTAGCCGCTTCCAGGACTTCCGTGTCTCCGGATATCTTTTCGAGGGCGCCGGCGAGAGCTAAGGGGTTCCTGGTGAGCTGAACACCCGTGGCATCCGCAAGGTATTCCCTCTGCCTGGACACCGCAAGCTGAAGAAGCTTGGCAAAAATAGGAGCTAAAACAGCAAGAACTATAGCAATAATCATCAATACAGCCTGGGCTCCGCCGCCTCCCTTTGAATCCCTTCTTGAACGGCGGCCGCCGGAAAAAAAGGTGTACCTGAGAAAAAAATCACACAATAAGGCAACACTTCCCACAAGGACACCCACAAGCGTAGCATATAAGATATCGTAATTTTTTACATGGGACATTTCATGAGCCACAACACCCTGCAGTTCGTCTCTGTTTAATTTCTGGAGCAGGCCGAGCGTCACGGCAATTTTCGCGTGAGCCGGATTTCTGCCGGTGGCAAATGCGTTCGGCGCGGTATCATATATTATGTATATTTCAGGCATCGGAAGGCCGGACGCGACGGCCATCTCTTCGACAACATTGAACAGTTGGGGGCTATCCTTCTTGTCAATCTTTTTAGCGCCGCTGATTCCGAGGACAACAGACCCCCCTCCGTAATAAACGGCAATGCCTGTAACCAGCGCAACCGTAAAACCTATAGCGAGCCCGTAATATCCATTGCCGTAAACATAACCGAAAATATATCCCAGAGCCGCCATGAACACGATAAAAACCGTTATAAGAATAAAAGTATTCCTCTTATTCTTTTCTATCAATGCCCACATATCAATATTTTTGCTCATAAAGGTCTGTTGCGCATTTCAGGTTAACATGACATGACAGAAAAACAAGTTTCCGGCTTGATCCGTTAAACTCTTAAAATTTCACATTGACAGGTTTTTTTTCTTCTTCGCTCTCGACTTCGAAAAACTCCTGTTGCTTAAAATTCAGCATGGATGCGACCATATTGGATGGAAACATCTCTATCTTGGTGTTAAACACCATGACGCTGTCATTATAATGCTGTCTCGCGAATGATATCTTGTTCTCCGTAGAGGTCAATTCTTCCTGTAAAGCAAGCATATTCTGATTGGCTTTAAGATCCGGATAATTTTCGACAACCGCAAAAAGAGACCGCAGTGTCTGCGTCAGGAAATTTTCGGCTTTGGCCTGTTCAGCAACGCCTTTGTCCGCCTGTATAGCCTGCGTGCGCGCTTTTGTAACGTTTTCAAGCACTTCTCTCTCATGCTTCAGGTAGCCTTTGGCAGTCTCCACAAGGTTGGGTATAAGGTCATAGCGCCTTTTCAGCTGGACATCGATCTGGCTCCATGCATTCTTCACCCTGTTCCTGAGCTTTACCAGCGAATTATATATGCCGATAAACATCAACACAAGGACCAGCAGCAGAACCAGAAATATTATTAAAATCAAGGCCATAATTACCTCCTTTATTGTTTTCCGTAATCTATCAGCTGCATAAGGACTTTGCCGTCCTTTACGCTTTTCACCAGTCCGGAAACCGGAATATCAGTGGATATCCAGTTAGTCATGCCGCTGGGATAAGTGACCACTGTACATTCTACCATTTTATCATTTATCCTTATGAAATCCTTCGCAGTGGCGCTGTTTTTCGAAGCTGAAGCGGCTTGGCTCGCATATCTCGGAAGAACCGCTTCCGATTTGCTTATGACCTTTGCCCTGCCGAACATATCCTTAACTATGGTAGAATACTCCACTACCATTTCCCTGGTGTTCACTTTAATAACTTTCTGCAGCTGGTACGCCTTGCCCTGGGTATCATAAAGAGCCCACTCCCCGGGCCTCACTTTTAAAGCTCTGGGCGCCGAAAATGCATATCCCGAAACCAGGGCCGCCGCGGCAAAAAAAAGAACAAAAAACAATGGTTTTAACGGCAATGTTTTCATGATCAATTATAACGGCCTTTTGGTAATGTACAATTACAAATGCAATGAATTTTTATAATACCACACATTAAAAGGCTTCTTCAATATGATAATGTCCCAAAAACTTTCATTTTGTGGTTGAACCCTGTCCGTGATTTGTTATAATGGGGTTCGATTTTTTAACAAAACCAAACGGGAAACCAAACAAGGAGCTATTTATTATGTCTAATTACAAAGACTTAGGGCTTGTAAATACACGCGACATGTTTAAAAAGGCCGTTAAAGGCGGGTATGCGATACCTGCATATAACTTCAACAATATGGAGCAGCTCCAGGCAATAATCACTGCCTGCCTTGAAACCCAGTCACCGGTTATACTGCAGGTGTCAAGCGGCGCCAGAAAATACGCCAACCAGACTCTTTTAAGGTATATGGCGCAGGGCGCGGTAGAAATGATGAGAGAAATGGCGAAAGAAAAAAATCTTAAAGAGATCCCGATCGCCCTCCACCTCGACCACGGCGATACTTTCGAACTCTGTAAATCCTGTATAGAAACGGGGTTCTCGTCCGTGATGATAGACGGGTCGCATCATACATACGAAGAAAACGTCGCCCTTACAAAAAAAGTAGTCGATTTCGCCCATAAATACGATGTGACGGTGGAAGGGGAGCTTGGTGTTCTCGCCGGCATAGAAGACGATGTCAAGGCGGAAAAATCCACATATACCAAACCGGAAGAAGTCATAGATTTCGTATCAAGGACTGGCGTTGATTCACTTGCCATCTCGATAGGGACCTCCCACGGCGCCAATAAATTCAAGCCCGAACAATGCGCAAGAAATAAAGACGGGATACTGGTACCTCCCGAACTGAGATTTGATATCCTTGAGGAAATAGAGAAGAAACTTCCCGGGTTTCCGATTGTCCTCCACGGCTCTTCCTCAGTTCCTGTTGACGCCGTCAAGATGATAAATGAGAACGGAGGCAAACTAAAAGACACAATAGGCATTCCTGAGGAACAGTTGCGAAAAGCGGCGAAATCCGCCGTATGCAAAATCAATATTGATTCCGACGGAAGGTTGTGGATGACCGGGACCGTAAGAAAAGTCTTCGCTGAAAAACCCGCAGAATTTGACCCAAGAAAATATCTCGGCCCGGCAAGGGATTCTCTTATCAAAATGTACAAACATAAAAATGAACATGTTCTGGGTTCAGCCGGAAAAGCATAACCGGCATCAAAACAAAACCCCGTTAGAGAAAAACATATTCTCTAACGGGGTAAAAAATATTATTTGAAAGAAGGATCAGAACCGGCGGTTGCCGCCCCTGTCTCCCCTATCACGTCTCGGTTTGCCGCTTCCATGCCTGCCGCCATCTCTGCCTGCGCCGCCATGCGGCCTATCAACACGAGGACGGGCTTCATTAACATTAAGCGCCCTTCCCTTTAAATCTTTGCCGTTTAATCCGTCAATCGCCGCTTGTGCTTCGCTCTGAGAACCCATTTCCACAAACCCGAATCCTTTTGACCTTCCACTATACTTATCTTTGATTACAGTGGCCGAATCGACCTGCCCAAACGGTTCAAAAGCAGAGCGCAAGTCTTCATCGGTTGCCTCATACGACAAATTCCCTACGTAAATCTTCATTCTCTTCTCCCTGTTAAACTACTGGTTAGCCTTCAAGAAATGGAACAACCATTAAATTGAGCGGCAATCCTTTCTGTTCGGCAGTTTATCTGCTTATTAATTTGTTGTCAACAAATACTATTAACCCCGGCCCTCTACTTCAAAAACCTGATTGCAAGGGGATATTTATAATTTTCGCCTTTTGACGCTTTGACCGCCGCGGATATCACGAATATGAGGTTAAGAATGGCAACGGCAAATAAAAGAAAGAATCCGACAATGGCAAAAACGAGGAAAAATGAAACAATTGCGTATATCGTCATCGAAATCTGGAAATTGAGGGCTTCTTTCCCCTGCTCGCTGACAAAAGGCATCTCATCCTTTTTGATTAGCCAGATGACAAGAGGTCCTATTATATTGCCGAATGGTATGCCTATATAACAGCTCAGGGCGCTTAAATGGCAGAACATCGCCCAATTATTGATTTCTTTCTGGTCGGCCATGTTAAGGCTCCTTGTGTTGAGTTATATCAATCCCTTTTCAGTATCAGGGACACAATAGCTGCGGCAATAACCGATTTAAGAAAATCACCGGCCACAAAAGGCAGAAAACCAAGAGAAAAAGCCTTTGGAAGACCTACGTTCATATAAAAAGACAGGTAAAGGCTTCCCAAAACAAGAATAATAATGGAACAGAGAAAAAACACACCGCAAAAACTGATAAAAGTTTTCGGCATTTTACTAATCAGTGTAGCGCAAAAGACGGGAATAATTAACCACGAAAGGAGATATCCTCCCGTAGGTCCAAAAACGCCCCCTCCAACGGCAAAAATCGGTATACCGGCAACACCCATGCCTACGAACAGCGCCTGCGAGATAAACCCGAATTTTTTCCCGAGCAAAGCCCCTGAAAGCAGGACAAAAAATGTCTGAAGCGTAACCGGGACAGGAGAAAAAGGTAAAGGTATCCTCACAAATGAACCCAATGCCGTGAGAAGAGCGAACAAAACCGCGCCGCTTACCATTATCGATTTGCTGTCCGCGAGCAAGCTATATACACTGCTTCTCGCCTGTTGCCGATCCATCAAACTAAATCCTCCATCTCATACGCATAATAATTTATAGTATATTCATTGTCAACGAAATTATAGTCCGGCGGTAGACATTTAACATTATTCGCTTTTTTTCTCCCTAAGGAAAAATGACTTTTTGGCCCACAGGGAAGAAAAACTCTTCCAATCCTCGGTCGTGGAAGTCCAGTTGGACATTACTGCAACCCCTATTATCTTCGAGGGGTCGGTGTCCTGATTATGAATTGCCGTGTCAATACCTACCAGCGCATTCCCCATATTTTCAACAGCGGCATTGTGTTCATCAGTTGAATCCTTCAAGGTTGACACTCCTATGAATAACGGGCACCGGCTTATATTGCTCACAGCCGAAATCTGCTCTTCAATCCAGGCTATATATATGTCGGTGTTCTCAAAATAGGCGTTATAGCACGGCAAAACGGCAAAATCGGAGATTCCGCTGACTTCCTTATAATATTCCGTATCCCATACATCGATATCTCCTTCACTGCCCAGTTCCATCGTAACGACTCCTGTTTTCTTATCCGGAAGCTTCCCTTTTATTTCCTTTATGAGAGAAACAAAATTCTCGTTTCCGTTCGGGACAGGAAGCAGATTCAGGAGAACACCGTCAAACGCGTATTCGGAACATAAAGACTTCGCCGTAGTGACAACAGAGTTAAAGTCCGACTCTTCGGAAATATCCGTATTGGGTTCCTCATTAAACTCGGTTCTGGCCTCGATCCACGCGAAAAATTCGAATTCTCCGCCTACTTTCTTCATCTCTCCTATAAATGAATTGACATATGTTAATTTCTCGGGCGACCACAGCCAGTCAACATCCCTTCTCACTTTTACAAAGATATTTTTAATCCCAAGTTTCCTGAAAATGCCGCCGAGTTTTTCGATATCCTCGATATCCCGGCTCTGGTCAACCCATGAAAGGTCCACCCAGACGGCATTATTGTTAAAGGTATAAGCCTTGAGCTTTCCAGATTTCGCTTCCTCGGCGATTTTTTCCTCATATGTTATAAACTCATAGTTATCGACTTCTGATTTGTTAATATCTATGACCCCATACTGGATCTGAAGCCGGATCTTATCCTTGCTCTGCGATAATATCTTGCCGACCATAGTAGTGTTGTTCTTAAAGGTCACTTTCACATCATCGCTCTTGAACTTATCCCTCAATACATTCAGTTCTTTTTCATAGAATTCCTTTTTCCTCAGAACTTTTTTAAGCTCCCTTTCCATTGTCTCTTTTGCGGTTTTAATCTCTCCTATCTGGTTTTCAATAATGTTCTTGGAATCATCGGCCAGCTCTTTGTCTTCTATTGATTTTTCCATTTTGCCGATTTTATCCGTAAATTCTTTTATTTTTGATTCAAGACTGTTTTTTTCCGACAAGGATTTATTGAATTTGTCTTCTATGACGGTTTTCTCGCTTTTAAGCTTTACATAAGCTTCTTCCGCCTGGCGCCTCAATAAGTCCATCTTGCTCCCACGCCACAAAGCAAAAGCCAGCGCGAGACCGACAACCAACAGGGATACTATCGCGATGGGCATCCTGTTTTTCCTGACCACAGCATATCTCACAAGAGCAGCAGAGTCCACCCTCTCTATATCGGTAAACGCGATGTGGAGCACATACTCGTTCGGAACCGAAAACCGTTCCTGTTTTGAGGCAACTATCTTTCCTTCAATACGTATCGGGGTTTTCCGGTAAATCAGGTCCAGATGAAGAAGGATCTTACAATTAGTTTTCTCAAATAAATTAACTGTTTCCCTGTCCAGGTTTCTTACGACAAGGCACATACCCCCTTTACTTATATCTCTGGTAAAGCCCTGTCTTATATCCGTCAGCGGTTCGCCGGAAGCGGCATCCGTGAACTGGAATTCGACGGGAAGCACCGTGTCAATTCTTATATAACGTCTTCTCCCGAGATAAGATTGCTGCGCGTTTGTCATTTTTCCCCTTTGCTGTCGGTTAAAGGTATCCTGAACTGTTCATCATATGTATTGGCATCATCCATATCCTGGAGTCTTAACAGGAGAGGTTTCCTGCCTGTAGGCTTTATTTTATAGTTTAATGTCTCTTCTGAACCCGCCCTGATATTCAGCACGCTGCTCTTTTCTCCCTCGAGTAGAGCTCCCTCCGCAAAAAGATTTACCGTGATTTCCTGATCTGAAATCCCCTTATTACAGACCCTGGCTATGGCTTCAGTTTCCTTGCCTTCCGTAACCTCCGCCGGCAAATCAAGCTCAATGTCGATAAACCTGGATATATCAATAGACAGATGCTCTCGGTCGCCTGAAATAAGATCTATTTCCTTTTCAAGCTTTTTACCCCCGGCATATATTTTGAAAAGATATTTTTTCTGGGGCTGCAGAACCACCGGCCCGAACACGCCGTTGTCATCTGTTTCCGATTCCGCAACTTTTTTTCTGTCGCAATAAATAGTTATTCCGGCTTCTTTGACCGGTTCCATGTTATTCAATATTTCGCCGCTTACCCCGGAATCCAGTTCCAGAATGGGCATAAGGGCAAGGCAGTATGAATTGTGCGGCAGCCAGTATTCCCCGCTTGAAGCAGCTTCTCCCCACCATTCCGGCTTTTTACCTGTCGCATCCATAATCCCGTTAGGTATCCCCCCTGTAATGGGGCCCTTGCCTTTAAACGCACTCATTACAACAGGTTGTTTTCCGCCGACGCCTGAAATCTGGCAGACCCCGAGGGGATTCTGTCCGAAGACCCACTGGAACTGGTCATCTGCAAATTCCTCAAACCTTATGTCATTCGAGTATTGCCCCCATCTCATGGCAATCAAACCATACCCGAAATGGTCGCAATTAAGGCCATGCGTCTGGGCAGCGGCTCTCCTGGCCGAATCAATATCCCCCGCAAAATAATAAACATGCCATTTGCCGTCGGATTCTTTCTCAATCCCCATTGCCATCTGGCCGTAAGGGGTCTTCGCGGCCATAGGCAAAAGATAATTCTCCGCAAACACTTTTGTAGCATAATAGACATCCCACCAGAGCGGATCTTTGACATCAAGATACTTGCAGAGTTCAATAAGGGCCATATAAATCCCGAGATTGTAATTGACCATTTTATACTGGAAATGGAAATCTTTCGTTCTCCTGTCAAAATAGAAATCGCCGCAGATATTATCTTCCACCTGCGTGTAATCGTTAAACTGCAGCTTTAACATTTTTTTAGCGATATCCCTGACTTTTGAAACATACTTTTCATCTTTAAAACACTTATACATTTCAAGCGAGGCATAGATATAGCAACCCATATCAAACGAGGTCGAAAAGCTCTTCTTATTCAGGTATTCCCAGTTCCTGACTGCGGTGGCCATAGATTCATCTGCAAGCGCCTTGTCATGTTTTTCCAGTGCCCGGGCGGCGTTGAGAAGCGCAATAATATTGAACGCAGTCGCGGCATTGCTTTTATCGTTATTGCGGTAACGGGGATATTTATCCTTTGACAGGTCAACCAGCGGAAGGATTTTAGAGCAATAATCGTCCCAGCTCATATTATGAGATACCCCGCTCCACGGGACACTACCGTCTTCACCCGTGATATCTATACAAAATCTTGTTCCATATTTCAAGGCCCCGATAGAATCGGGAACAGAGCCTTTCTCTATCTTGCTTTCCTGAACAGGGCTGTACAGAGAATAATTCGCTATGCCGTAAACGAGATGCGGATGCGACCACATTCTCTTGCCTATATCATCAAGGGTGTCATGGTATCCGCCCTGTACCGGATCCTGAAAATGACATTTTTCGCCGCATCTCAGATGCTTAAGAAAATTCCACTGCGTCCACCCTATGTTCTTTGCAAACACGTTTTTGCCTATCTCAAAAGGATATGAATCGACTTTTATAATCTCCCTGTCATATCTGAAAACGGCATTAACGGTATAAACACCCTCCTTCGCAAGGCTTGATATATCGCCTTTATAATAAATACCTTCCCAGTCGCTAAATTCCTGCTTATAAAGATTTTTTGTCAATTCGATCTTACCGGTCTCTTTATTGATAACGCTGATCCTTATCTTTCTGGGAAAACTTCCCGGTTCAACATTGCCTTTGACTCTCATAATAACGGATTTTTTATCTTCGGGATGGAACCCTATCTGGCTCAACTGCAGTTCAGGCGTGAAAAGCTTCTGGTTATAATAAAGGTCGTCTATTTCGATGTACCCTTTGCCGCCGTGCCCCGTGCTCACCGCTAAGCCGAGCCTGACTTTGCCTTCCAGTGTCTTATTTGCACCGCCCCATCCGTAATGCAAAGAGTCATATTCAACCGTTTTTTGAATCCATTTATCCTGAGAGATGTCGTTCAACGGGACTTTTGTAAGGTACGTAGTGTCATCCTCGTCAACGAGCTTGAATTCAAGGACATTTCCGCCGGAATTACCTCTCATATAAAAAGTGAAAAATCCCCCTTTTTGAGGAATTATTTCCAGGGGAAGATAAACTTCACACCATGCGGGAGCGTTATTTAAATCGTACTGGATTTTTATGGCATTGCCTGTTCTGCCTTTAACCGAGTCGACGCTGAAGCTGACGCCTTCTTTACACCCCTTTTTCAGTGTTTGCGGTTCGGTCTCAAAATCCTGGGCAAGAATATCCTTTTTTTCCTCAGGTTTTTTTTCGCGGGCAAGAGAAACTTCCTTCCTTTCCCTTTTGGAAGCGCCCACTCTTCTTAACGCGGAAAATGCAGATGTATCAAGACATAAAAAAAGAACAAGGAAAACAACCATAATCCTTTTCATCCTCAAACCTCCCATAGAACCCATAAGGTGTTTCCCTGTTCCCCCATTAAAACAGATGTAATTAAAAAAATACCATTCACACCCCGTTACGTCAATAGAGATTTACGTGTTTGCGGCATCATTTACCGAATGTTGCCTTTTCCCCTTTTACAAAAAGCCCTGTCAACAGGGCTCTTCCCTTTGAGTCCACATATATTTCCGCGGCCAGATTTCCCTTTTCGCGTGATTTCTCAAGTATCCTGCCTTCGCCTTCGGGAACAAAATAACTTTCTATGCCGTATCTTACGCCCAGGTTGTTGCTGTACCCGAAAACATCGGAAACAACCGAACCTTTCAAAAAGACTTCATCCCGGGAAATTTCGGGTTTGTCTGACGACGCCCTTTCATATTCCCATAGGTCGCCCGTTTTCTTAAGGACAATATAAATGTTCTTTATATCATGCATTTCGCACTTTCCCAGCCCGATATCCTCCCGTTTTACGCTCGAGAAGGGATAACGCAATATGACATAATCTCCCCTGAAAAGGCTCCTCGGGTCAATAGGTTCGACCCTGACTTTTATCGGACTGCCGTATCTTTTTATCGAAAGCTTATTAAACGCCATCGTGTAAACCGATCCGGCCTGAAGAATCACAACCACAAACGTAAACAACCATATCTTTTTCATTGTTATATACCCCCCTTTATAAGGAGCTTCTCTTTGTTTTTTTCAAGCAGGACGCCCGCTATTATCAATGCTATGCCTACCGAGATAAACATTACCGAACGGGTAAGAAAATCCCATCCCGCGTCAAAGTACCTCGAAAATATTTCCAGGATAAGGAAAGCAAACCCTATCGCTTTCAGTCCAGTTTTATCTACCCTGTATCCGGTAATAATTATTCCAGTCGATAAAACCACAATTATTATATTAGATATGCCCGACACATAAACGCCGAAATACTTCAGGTAAACGCACATCACCATAAGAACCGAAAACACGGCTCCCAAAACCAGCGCTAAAAATTCAAACAGCCTTGGTCTTGCCTCTTCCCCGAGCGTTTTTACAATCGAAATGGCCGCGGCCGATAAGACCAGCCCCCAGATAATCCAGAATTCAAAGCTTATCTTGCTGCTTCGGCTATATTCGCCTAACGGGCTTAAATTGAATGAAAAAAGATAAAATACAAATAACACGATACAAAGGCCCAGGTATCCGTAGACAAATGCCATCCGCGCCCTGGATTTTTTAAATGACAGCCAGTTTAGCGAATACAACATCACCCCTATCAGCACCATGAGCGAAGCCAGCGCCGGGACAGATTCCCAGCGCATAGAATACAAGAGCATATAAAAAGGGACATAGAAAGCCAGAACTATGGGGAAAACGGGGTTTTCCGTCCTGCCGTAAAAGCCCAGAAGAACAACAGCTACCGGCATAAAGGCAATTATCTTGAAATATTTCATTGAAGGCAAAAAGAACAGCAAAAGGGCGGAAATTACGGCCAGAGGGATGAAGATTTTATCTTTGCCCAGAGAATATCTCCCGTATAAGACCGCAACACACACGAGCAATAAAACCATGCTGATTAATGATGGGAGTGTTATACCGTTTAAAACAAATTTTGCATCTTCAAAAATCCCTATGTTCGCAAACGCAGATGCGCTCAACAGCATAAACGCGGCTCCGGCCCATTTGTAATAGGGTTCCAGATATTTAACATTCTCTTTATCCCTGTGCACATATGCGCAAAGATAAACCATCACGCCGAAAAAAAACGCGGGCATCATCTGGACGATAGACAGGTAAGAGCTTATCCAGATAAACGAATTGGCTATCATCCAGTACCAGGCCACAAAAAGGCTTATTATCACTCCCGTTTTCAGTTTTAACCAATATCCCAGCGGAAGCATAACGCCCAGCAGAACAGGGATAAACAGGTAATTAGCGGTCTTATAGCCGATGGATTCCCCCAAAACCCACAATACAAGAAGAGCGCATGTAAAAAAGTAGTTCGTTTTCGAGCGGTAAAGATAAGCCGTTAACGCAGACCCTATGGCCCATAGGAATATACCGTTGGGAAAGCGGCTTATTATATTGAATACCTGCGCCACAAGATAGATATCCGCCCCGAAAACTATATTGCCCAGCAAAGAAAGGCTTACCGCGCTCTTTTCATATTTCCTGCTGTAAAACAACGCAGCTAAAAAATGGCAAAAACATAACAGCACGGAAACCGTGCCTATTTTAAAAAACGGGCTCATATGCTGCCAGTTGAATGAGATAAAAAGGATTACTCCCAGGCCCACTAACACCGACCCGAATACGGTAAGAATCTTAATGGGCATAGAAACGGAAGACTGCCGCTTTTCGACCTCTTTTTCAAAAGCATATAAATCCGCGATTTTTCCGGCGGTTTCGCCGGAAATCAATTTCAGGGAAGACCACCATTCAATATGGCGTTTCAACCATGTCCACTGGTATCTGCTTATGGGACATTTGTTCATAATCCACCTCCTGGAAATTATTTTTGCCGCTTCTTCCTATCCAATTCAGCAGCTTTTTGAGAAAAACTTCCTGGTTCTGTTCAAAAATATGTTCCGCGTGCGCGCTCCCGGCAAACTCAACAAAGTCAACGTTCGGTTTAGTATATTTCCTTATGTCCCGAATATGTTTTTTGCTTATGACCCAGTCTTCATCGCTGTATATAATCAAAGCGGGTATAGTCAATTCCGAAAAAATATCAGTCCCGCACTTGCCGGCGGAAAAAATATTAAACCCCCTTACTTTTTTGCCTGAACCGAAACTGCCTATCAATGCCCTGAATGCGGCGCGCGTCCAGAACCTGGGAAAAATCTTCCCGAAGCGCGAGGGAGGGCTTACAAGTATCAGAAAATCCGCTGTTTTATTTTCCAGGACAGCCTGAAGCGATGCGGACGCGCCGAGAGAGAACCCCATTACATAGGTTTTCCTGTACTTCCCCCGCAGGAAATCAAGAGCGGCTTTCACGTCATATTTCTCTCTCGAACCGTATGTAAAGACCCCCGAGCTTTTTCCATGGCCCCTCATATCAATGCTCAGGACATCAAAATACCCGGATAGCTTCTCTGCCATCAACCTGAATATGCGGGAATCCTTGTACTGCAGGAATCCGTGGCACAGGAGAAAACTGTTTTCATGCCCTTTTACGCGCCAGTCGGCGTATATTTCCTCGGAATCCTCAGTTTTCAATATTATCTCTTTTAACATTTATCCGGCTTCCTGATTTTTTCCATCGCCTTAATTATCCTCAAAGCCTCTTCCACTGAAACGCCTTCCATAATCAAATCCACCTCTTTATCATATGACATCTCCACTTTATCAAGAATCTTTCCGCCTTTAGGCGTAAGCATGATAAAATAATGCCTTCTGTCTTTCCTGTCTCCTGTCCTTTCCACCAGCCCTGCTTTCTGCAGGCGGTCAATAAGCCCTGTTACGTTCGCCCGGTTAACAAGCAGCCTTTCGGCTATTTCGCTCTGGGTCAGACATGCGGAACCGCTGTACTTCAGGACCATCAGTAAATTAAATTGGCTCATCGTAAGCCCGTATTCCGAAAAAAACCTATCCCCTTTTTTCGAAAGGACCGAAGCTGTTCTTAATAGGTTGAGCAGCGCCTCGTGTTTACTGCTTTGGAAAGGCTGCGGAAGTTTCAACTCATGCTGAAGGCTCATTTCATCACCCCGTTCTTGTTTATTGTTAATATATTAACAATATATATATTAACATTTATACGCGTTTTGTCAAGGGGTTATTTAAGGAAAAGATTATTTGTTCAGGATCTTAGCTATCTTGTGTATGTGCAATCTGCCTATTTCGGGAAGTTTTCCCGCCAGCGGCTTAACGTAATCTATAAACTCTTCCGTAATGTTATTATTTTCCCTGCTTATATATTTCGAATCCAGGGATTTGGTCTTTTTAGCTACATTCTTGAGGTCTGTCCTGTCAAATTCGGCCTTATAATGTCTGCCGTCGCTCTTCCTTTTTATGATAACACTCCCGTCTACATTAGCGCTGGCGGCCAGCTGGACAGCTTTCTCGCCGACTATCCTGGCTTCTTCCGCGTCAACTTCGGAAACGACTCCGGGAAAACAGCGCTGCAGGTAACCGAATGTATCCGCGCGCACCCTTTTCACCTTGAGCTTCGCCCTGATTTCAGCCGCAAGATAATCTCCAAGGGCGCCGCTTCCGCTCAACTGCACGTTTCCGTGCGAATCCTTTTCGCCGGTGGTAAATATGGGATTGCCGTCCTTATCATGCACACCTTCTGAGACACAGATAACCGCCCTTCCGTATTTCTTATAGACTTTATCGACATCATCCGCGAATCTATCCATTTCAAATACCGCTTCAGGAACATATATAAGGTGCGGCCCGTCATCCTCGTATCTCTTCGCAAGAATGGTAGCCGCGGTCAAAAAACCGGCATGCCTCCCCATCACAATATTGATTTTTATGCCCGGCAGCGATCTGTTATCAAGATTATCCCCCATAACAGCGCAGGCCACAAACTTCGCCGCGCTTCCGAAACCGGGACAGTGGTCGGTAACAAGCAGGTCATTATCTATTGTCTTCGGTATATGAAAAACCCTCAATTCATAATCCCTTTGCCTTGCCACATTGTTTACAATATCAGCTGTTTCCGCCGTGTCATTTCCGCCTATATAGAAAAAATATCTCACATTATGAGCTTTAAAAATCTCAAACATCTTTATGCAGTCTTCTTCTTTGGGTTTCATCCTGACGGAACCGAGCCCTGAGGAAGGCGTATTGGCCACAATTTCAAGGTTTTTTATATCTTCTCTGGTGAGATCGGTAAAATCCTCCCCGAGGATACCTTTAACACCGTGCAGCGCCCCGTAGACCTTGTTCATCTGCGGATATTTCGAGCATTCCCTGACCACACCGATAAGGCTCTGATTTATAACGCAGGTAGGGCCGCCCGACTGCCCGACAACAACATTTCCTGTTAATTTATCTCCCATAAAAACCTCCGTCCGCAATTTTGAATTTCTGGTAATTATACCAAAGATGCTATCCATGACAAGGTTAAAATAAATATCAAATATTGACATCAAATACAAGGTGTAAGAGAATATTTTAAATGAAAAAGAAAAGCAGAAGAAAATTCATACTATTTATCCTGCTCTTAATATGCGCCTTTGTTTTCGGCAAGGATTTTATAATCAGGAAATCCGCGGAAATAATCTTCGAAGCGAAATCCGGGTTAAAGCTGAATATAGAATCGCTAAACCTGAACCTGTTTAAACCCTGCCTTACCATAAATAACGCAAAGATTTTCAACCCGAAAGGGTTTTCCCGGAACCCGATGATTGAGATCAAGACAGTAAGGGCAAGTTATATATGGAATGACCTCTTCCGGAATACATTGCACATCACAGAACTCTTTCTGGATATAAAATCACTTAATGTGGAACAGAAAACCAACGGGCAGCTTAACCTTCTCGCCTTAAAAAACACCCGGAGCGAAGAGGATGAGGAGGATACAGCGGCTCCAGGGAAAGAGCTGAAGGAAAAATCTTTCAATATACTTATCGATGAATTGATATTATCATTCGAGCGCGCGACCTATTCCGGCCCCTATCTGCTCGGGAACAGGCTGGAAATAAAAATATTCATCCAGAACAAGCATATCAGCAACATTAGTTCTCTCTCCGAATTGCTGGATATAATAACCGACTCTTCGGGAATATCGCAAATCGAAGATATTTTTTCCGATAAGCCCGGTTCTCTCAGAAACAGCATTGAAAACACAATAGAAAGCATCAAAAAATACTTCAAGTAATAATCTTTAGCATATATTTATGGTATATGGCCGGCCATGAATAATTAAGCATAACCTTTTTGAAATTCCTGTGTAATATGCTTTTCTGGCACACACCCATAATTTTATCCGCAATTTTTCCCGGAGGCTCCTTCAAGCCGAAATACACCGCGCTTTCTCCGAAAACTTCATGAAGGGGTTTAATATCGCTGCAGAATATGGGCATTCTGAAAAGACCGGCTTCCAGCAGGGGCAACCCGAACCCTTCCTGGCTGGAAGTTAGAAGAAGGATATCGCAAAGCCTGTAAAGGTTTCTCAGCCTTCTTGTGTCTATCCGCAATTTCGTCCCTGCGGAAGACTTTACGTTTGTCATAAACCTCACCTGGCTTTCCAGCCCAAGGGATTTCCTGTAAGACAACAGGTACTCATAATATTTTACCGCTTCCTTATTGTGCGGATCAGGCGGGCCCGTTATTACATAAAGCACGTCCAATCCCCTTTTTTTCAGCTCGCGTATTATATCCATGCCTTTTTCAATATTTTTCCTCTTTAAAATCCTGGTGGCGAAAAAAGCGACGAAATCTTTTTCAAAAAAGCCCTGGTTAACCGCGAATTTCCATATTTCATCATCGATATTAAGAAGGCTCTTTACATCTATGCCGTTGGGGACTACCCTGATATTGCTCTTTTTTATGCCGAATAAAGACGCCATCTGGCTCTGTCTCTCTTCGGAAATCGCCACATATCTTGCATGCTTATTAAACTTTTTCAACAGAACCCGGGGATATTCATCCCTGAACCTGATCCTGTAGTCGTGGTTTATCATCGATAAGTCATGCGTCCACACGATAAACTTAACATTCTGCATTTCATTCATGAGGTCATACAGGGCAGCCGTAAGAACCAGGTTAAAGTGCATTGTCATAATGTTATGTATAATACAGACGGAAACATCTTTAAGGGAGCTCTTGAGTTTCTTTTTCATCAGCCTCTTCGCCCAGTCAAAAACATCCTTCCTCACCCTGCCCTTTTTGGTGAATGAATTTTTGACTATGGGATTGCCTCCCCATATTTCCTCTATCTTGTCTATCTCAATATTTTTGTTGCGGTTTTCCTCTCCCCCCGAAGCGGTAATTATTTTTACCTTATAGCCGATTTCCGAAAGAAGGTTCGCGTGTCCTTCTATAACGAACTCCACCCCGCCGATAACCGGAGGATACGAATAATGGACCATCGCGATTTTCTTGTGGCTTTTATCCTTATATTTATGCGCTGACATTTCCACCGCCCTTCAAGTCATGTGACCAATACAATCCGTATGTCCATCACGTTGGTGCCTGTCGGACCCGTTATATAAAGGCCTCCGCACCTCTTAAAGAAATTGTACGAATCGTTATTTCCCAGATATTCTGCCGGAATACATCTTTTCTTTAAAGCTTTTTCGAAAGTGCTGGAATCCACAACGGCACCCGCTGAGTCTGTAGGGCCATCCGTCCCGTCCGTCCCGACACTCGCGATAACGATATTTTTAAGGCCGCTTATATATTCAACGCAAGCAAGGCAAAATTCCATGTTTCTTCCGCCTTTTCCTTTTCCTCTGACTGTAACCGTGGTCTCTCCGCCCGATATTATGCACGCCGGCCTTCCAACAGGATTGCCTGATAACAACACTTCCCTGGCAATCGCCGAATGGGCTTTGGCAATCTCTCTTGTTTCCCCTTCCATCGCGGTGGAAAGCAGCAACGTATTATAGCCCAGTGATTTTGCTTTTTTCATGGCCGCGTTACAGGCAAGAAAATTAGTCCCCACAAGAACGTTGGACACTTTTTTAAAGACAGGATCGCCCGGCTTCGGCGTTTCCATAGAGGGAACCTTAATGCCCCTGCTGAGATATTTTATTACCGGCAAGGGCATCTTTTTCATCAACCTATACCTTTTTATGATATCAACACAATCCCTGAAAGTTGTCGGGTCGGGCGATGTCACTCCGGAGGCGATAAAACCCATATCGTCGCCGATAACGTCGGAAAGTATCAGGGATACTACTCTGGCAGGGCTTATTAATTTCGCAAGCCTTCCGCCTTTAACGGAAGAAATATGTTTTCTGACTGTATTAACTTCCTGTATGGTGGCCCCGGATTTCAGTAAAAGCTGAGTCGCCTTCTGCTTGTCGGAAAAAGCAATCCCGCCGGCAGGCAGGGGGAAAAGCGCCGAACCGCCTCCGGATATCAGGCAGAAAACAATATCGTTTTCACCCGCCTGTTTTGCGAAATCACATATTTCCCCGGCTCCCTTCAGGCCGTTCCTGTCCGGCACAGGATGCCCGCATTCATTTACCTTTATCTTTTTCAGCCCGGCATTATGTCCGTATTTGGTATTGATTATCCCCCCCGTCAGCCGGGAACCGAGAATTTTCTCCAGCGGCTTCGCCATCTGGGAAGAAGCCTTGCCCAGACCTATAACATAGATATTGTTTATATTTTTCAGGTTTATTTTAATCCGACCCACTGAAAGAAGCAGGCCTTTAAGCTTTACCATCCGTAAAACAGCCATTCCCGGGTCAACAGATTTGATAGATTCCGTTACAATCCTCCCGGCGTCATCTTTCATGTTTCGTATGTTTTTTATCATTGCGCCCCCTTTTTTCACTTTTCAGGTCTATTTGCGGTATTTCTTATTATATAATCTTTCCGGCGTTTTAACAAAAAAATTCCAATTCTGCGATTATCTGATATTATACTTTGTATCTAACAACCGATATATTCCGGGGGGATAAAAAAATGGCAATGCTCAGGCAGATAACAAGAGAATTGAGAAACCACGCTCCGTTTACGGTTATAGGCGCGCTCTCAGGTATAATACTTATGTTCTTCTTCCAGAACATCCCTGAAAAAACCGCATATAATATTTTTTACGTCCTTCACCCTACACATGTGATATTAAGCGCTCTGGTCACGGCTTCCATGTATAAGATCTACAAATGCGGGAAACTCAAAGGAAAATGCAGCCTGCTGGGCCTGTTTGTGATAGGGTATGCCGGCTCGGTAGGGATAGCGACCTTGAGCGACTGCATCATCCCTTATTTCGCCGAATGGGCGCTAAAAATGCCGGACAGGCATATGCACATAGGCTTTATCGAAGAATGGTGGCTTGTAAACCCCCTGGCGGTGGCGGGCATCGCAATCGCATACTTTTACCCGAAAACAAAATTCCCGCACAGCGGGCACGTCCTTGTAAGCACATGGGCTTCCTTATTTCACATCATTATGGCTAAAGGCGCGGGCTATCAATGGTACCTATACCCTATAGTATTCATATTCCTGTTTGTCGCCGTATGGCTCCCATGCTGCATAAGCGACATAGTATTCCCGCTGCTTTTTGTGGATGAAGAAATCCCCCACAGCCACACTTGACCGCGGGGGATTTTATTTTTTTCGCTTATCGCTTAGACCAGCCCCTGGTCCATCATTGAATCAGCGACTTTGAGGAATCCAGCAATGTTCGCGCCGATAACATAATTGCTTTCCTGTCCGTAATCTTTCGCTGCTTTCGCGGCTGCCGCGTGTATGGACTGCATAATTATCCTGAGGCGGTTGTCAACTTCTTCCCTCGTCCATGATAGCCTCATTGAATTCTGGGACATCTCAAGGCCTGAGGTCGCTACCCCGCCCGCGTTCGCGGCTTTGCCCGGACCGTACAGGATTCCGGCATCGATAAACTTCTTAACACCTT
>JAFGBE010000197.1 GCA_016933315.1 Candidatus Auribacterota bacterium | reverse complement strand
TTCCCCTGTAGATAAGGCCTTTCTTATAAAGGTCCACAAAGACTTTTCTGACGGCGAATGACAGGCCTTCATCCATCGTGAACCTTGTCCTCTCCCAATCACACGAACACCCGATTTTCTTTAACTGGTCAAGAATTCTTTTTTCATATTTTTCTTTCCATTCCCACACCCTTTTTACAAACTTGTCTCTTCCTATTTTTTCGCGGGTTATATGTTCTTTAGCCAATTCCTTTTCAACCACGTTCTGGGTGGCTATGCCGGCATGATCGGTTCCCGGCATCCATTCGGCAATATAACCCTGCATTCTCTTGTACCTGATTAGAATATCCTGGATGGTATTGTTCAATCCGTGGCCCATATGCAGGACAGAAGTCACGTTGGGCGGCGGGATAACTATCGTAAACGGCTCCCTGTCTTTAACGGGGGCAGCATGGAAAAAATTATTCTTCTCCCAAAAACTGTATATCCTGTCCTCTACCTGTCCAGGATCGTATTGTTTAGGCAAATCTGTTGACATTTTATAACCGTGGTTGAATCATCGTTATTTTTTGTTTTTTTCATCTTTGAAAAGCTTGTATTCGACGCTATCCACAAGCGCTTCCCATGAAGCCTCTATAATATTCTCGGAAACCCCGACGGTTCCCCAGATATCTTTGCCGTCCGTCGACTCAATAAGAACCCTTACTTTTGCGGCCGTCCCGCTCTTTGCATCAAGTACCCTGACTTTAAAATCCGTCAAACGCACATTTGCAATCTCGGGATAGAATGGCGTTAAAGCTTTTCTAAGCGCGTTGTCCAGAGCGTTAACCGGGCCATCCCCTTCTGCCGCCGTACGCTCTGTCTTGCCGTCCACATTGACTTTTATAGTCGCTACGGAAATTAATCTTTTGTCCATCCTTTTTTCATCGATAACAGTAAAACCTTCAAGCTCAAAAAAGCTTTTATGTTTCCTCAGGACTTTCTTCATTAAAATATCAAAGGAGGCTTCGGCCGCTTCAAATTCATAACCCTTTTTCTCAAGCTCCTTCAGGTCGGATAATATTTTTTTCGCCTCTGAAGACTTGTCCTTGATATCCAGACCATACTCAACCGCTTTCAACAGGACATTGCTCTGTCCGGAAAGGTCCGAAATCAGGATCCTTCTTTTGTTGCCCACAAGTGAAGGGTCCATATGTTCGTAGCTTGTCTCATCTTTTTGAACGGCGTTCACATGGACGCCGGCCTTATGGGCAAAAGCGCTGTCTCCCACATAAGGCATCTTATTGTTATGCCTCATGTTCGCCAGCTCATCGACAAACCGAGAAACTTCCTTTAAGTGTCTTAACTGCTCTGAAGAGACACAGTCTATTTTCATTTTCACTTTTAAAGCCGGGATTATCTCGCAGAGGTTGGCGTTTCCGCTCCTTTCCCCGTAACCGTTCATCGTTCCCTGCACCTGGACGGCGCCAAGCTCAACCGCGGCAAGCGAATTCGCGGTTGCCAGGCCGGAATCATTATGTGTATGGATTCCAAAAGGGACCTTAATCTCATCCTTGACCGCCTTAATGATATTCTGAAGCCTTGAAGTTAATGTCCCGCCGTTAGTGTCACATAAAACAATGCAGTCGGCTCCGGCGCGCTCGGCGGCAAGAACCGTCTCAAGGGCATACCGGTAGTCAAGCTCAAAACCGTCAAAAAAATGCTCGGCGTCGAAAAAAACCTCTTTTCTTCTTTTTTTCAGATAATTCACTGAATCGTAAATCAGTTTAAGGTTTTCCTCCCTTGATATCTTCAGGACATTCTTCACATGAAGGAGCGAACTTTTACCGAAGATAGTGACGACAGGCGTCTGCGCTTTTAAGAGCGCCTGGATATTCGGGTCTTTTTCAACTTTGTTCTTCGCCCTCCGGGTGCTGCCGAACGCGGCAATTTTCGCTTTCTTGAAATCAACCTTCTTAAGAGAATCGAAAAAATGCATATCTTTCGGATTCGAACCCGGCCACCCGCCTTCGATATAGGATATGCCCAGGTCATCAAATTTCTTTGCCATCAGCAACTTATCTGACACGGAAAAAGTGATTCCCTCCGCCTGGCTCCCGTCCCGGAGAGTCGTATCATATATTTCGACTTTGTTTTTCATATTCGACACCTATTTTCCCGATAACTTAAAAGCTTCGTGAAGAACCTGGACGGCCTTGTCGGCCTTGTCCCTCTTGACAACACATGATATCTTTATCTCGGATGTAGTTATCATCTCTATATTAATGCCGGCGCCGGCAAGTGTCCTGAACATCGTCGCCGCAACGCCCGGATGGCTTTTCATGCCTACCCCCACGACCGAAACTTTTGCAATGCTGTCATCAAATTTTACACCGCTTGAACCGACTTGCGAAACAACCTTTTTTACCACGTCAGTCGCTTTATTGACTTCATCCCTCTTTACCGTAAAGGATATGTCTGTCTTCCCTTTTTCACTGATGTTCTGGACTATCATATCCACATTAACGTTCGCGTCCGAAAGCGAGCCGAAAACAAGAGATGCTATTCCCGGTTTATCTGTCACTCCCTGTATGGTCACCTTCGCTTCATCCGCATCCGCAGCTATACCGACTACAACTGGTTCTTCCATTTTATCAATCTCCTCGGTTATGATTGTTCCGCTATTGTGGTTAAAACTTGACCTGACATGAATTTTTACATTGTATTTTTTCCCGAATTCGACAGATCTCAGCTGCATTACTTTTGCGCCAAGACTGGCCAATTCCAGCATGTCGTCGTATGTTATCTTGTCTATCTTTTTTGCATCTTTAACTATCCTGGGGTCAGCTGTAAAAACACCTTCAACATCCGTATATATTTCACAAATATCGGCATTTAACGCTGAGGCAAGCGCTACCGCCGTGGTGTCGGAGCCCCCGCGGCCAAGCGTTGTGATATTGCCGTTTTCATCCACACCCTGAAACCCCGCGACAATAACTATATTATCTTTTAAAAGCTCTTCTTTTACCTTATCGGGCAATATGTTCAATATCCTGGCTTTCCGGTGTGAACTGTCAGTATAGATACCGACCTGCCCGCCGGTCAGAGATATAGCCTGTTTCCCGATCTTATGTATCGCCATGGTCAGCAGGGCTGAAGATATCTGTTCGCCGGTTGACAAAAGCATATCCATCTCTCTTTCAGACGGGTTATCTGAAATTTTTTCCGACAGGGATATCAGGTCATCAGTTGTGTCGCCGAGCGCAGAAACCACGGCTATTACCTCATTCCCCTGATTTTTCGTTTCCGCTATCCTTGCCGCAACACTCTTGATTCTCTCGGGATTAGCCACTGAACTTCCGCCGTATTTTTGTACAATCAAAGCCATTTTCTATTAACCTCTCAGATATTAATGTTTAATGAAATAATCCATCAGCCGGTATCCCGCTTCAAATTTCAGGGTCGGCGATTTACAGCACTGCTCATCATAAGAAGCAAAACCATCCTTTTTTATGCCTCTGCCGGACATACAGAAGGGAACAGGGTCACGCGTGTGGGTCTTTAACGAAACAGGTGTCGCATGATCGCATAAAAACAATATGCGATAGTCACTGTTCCCGGAAAAATATCCCATTATCCTTTTTACGATCTTTTCATCAATATTCTCAATAGCCTTTATCTTCTCCCTCAGATCACCGTTGTGCCCTGCTTCGTCCGGCGCCTCTATATGTATAAAAACAAGGTCGTTCCCGGATAAAGCATTAAGGGCATATTCCGCTTTTGCCGCATAATCGGTATCATAATAACCTGTCGCCCCCGGAACGTCTATCACATCCATCCCGAGCGCTTTGCCTATCCCCTTCAGCAAATCAACTGCGGATATTATTGCCGCATCCAATCCGAATTTCTTTTTGAACGAAGGTATCTCAGGCAGCTTCCCCGCGCCCCAGAGCCATATCATATTAGCAGGATTTTCCCGGAGGTCAAGCCTTACCGAATTAATATCGGTATCATGCAGTATCTCCGCAGATTTCTGCATCAGCTTTGTTAAAACCTTAGAACCTTTCCCAGAGGGAAGATTCGGCAATATCGGTTTTCCCGATATATCATGAGGAGGTATGCATTTTAGTTTTGCGGCGTCGCTGCCCAGCGTTTCTTCGCTGATTATCATGATATGCCTGTAACTGACGCCGGGATAAAACCTGACTCCCTCCGAAGACATTTTCTCGTTTAATCTTTTTATTACCGACCTTGCTTCCTCTGTCTTGATATGACCCGCGCTGTAATCCACCATCAAACCTTCGTCAACAGTAACAAGGTTGCACCTGAAGGCTATTTCACCTTTCCTTAATTCTATTCCCCTGCTCAAAGCCTCAAAAGGCCCCCTGCCGGAATAATATTTCAGCGGATTATATCCCAGAATCGACATATTGGCTATATCGCTTCCGGGCTCGAGCCTGGCCGGGACCGTCTTCAGATAGCCGCATACGCCGTTTTCCGCAATCAGGTCTATATTCGGTTTTCTCGCTACACAAAGCGGCGTCTTGCCCTCCAACTCGGGCAAACCGTAATCTGCCATGCCATCTCCGACAACGACTATATATTTCATGCTGTTTTAACAATCCTGTTTTTTCTTAAAGATAATATCGGTTATCTCTTTGATATCCGCCTTGCAGACAATAGGCTTTTCAACCGAAGCTATCGCCCTGTCGGGATCCTTAAGCCCGTGCCCGGTAAGAGTGCAGGTTACGATTCCTTCGGCATCTGAGAAATAACCCTCTTTGCTCTTTTTAATAAAACCGGCCACGGAAGCTGCCGACGCAGGCTCACAAAACACGCCTTCCCTGGCCAATAATTTATACGCCTCAAGTATCTTCTCATCTGAAACCATATCGATTAATCCGCCTGATTCATCTCTCGCCGCTTCCGCTTTTTTCCAGCTCGCCGGATTCCCTATTTTTATCGCGGTGGCAATAGTCTTCGGATCTTTGACAATATGGCCTCTTACTATAGGAGCGGAACCTTCCGCCTGAAATCCCATCATTCTGGGCCTCGATGATATTTTTTTTCTCTCGAAATATTCGTTGTAACCCATCCAATAGGCGGTGATATT
This sequence comes from Candidatus Auribacterota bacterium, assembly GCA_016933315.1. Lineage (GTDB taxonomy): Bacteria > Auribacterota > UBA6266 > UBA6266 > UBA6266 > UBA6266. The sequence continues at coordinate 1,847 of JAFGBE010000197.1, read as the reverse complement.
ACCGGCGTTCCCGACCGGAATACAATGATAATCCGGAGCGCAACCGAGAAAATCGCATATTTCGAAAGCTGCCGTTTTCTGCCCCTGAAGCCTGTACGGGTTTATGGAATTAACCAGTGTTATAGGATAATGCGAAGTTATTTCCCTGACCAGCTCAAGCGCATCGTCAAAATTACCTTTAACGGCTATAACCATTGCGTTATGTATAAGCGCCTGCGCCAATTTGCCAAGGGCGATAGCTCCCTCCGGAATAAGGACGACACAGGTCATTCCCGCCCTGGCGGCATAAGCCGCGGCCGAAGCAGAAGTATTGCCTGTGGAAGCGCACATTACGGCTTTGGAACCTTCTTCCAGCGCCTTCGATACAGCAAGGGTCATCCCCCTGTCTTTAAATGAACCGGTGGGGTTTGCGCCGTCAAACTTCAAAAAAACTTTAAGCTTCCCCCCTGAAAGACCCGAAAGTGTCTTTGAAAAAACAAGCGGAGTATTCCCCTCGTTAAGCGAAATTACAGGGGTTTTCTCGCCGACGGGAAGATATTCCCTGTATTCATTTATTAACCCCTTCCATGAAACCATTACAATCCTCCCACTCTATATACAACCGTATTTCCTTTAGTAACCTCGAGTTTGTCGATAATGCTTATTGCTTCGCGCATATCTTTTTCATACGCTTTGTGGGTCAGGACAACAATCGGCACAGCATTCCCCTTGTTCCTGCCTTTCTGGATAACGGACGAAATGCTGATCCTGTTATCTCCCAATACACCGGCAATCCTCGAAAGGACGCCTGTCTTATCCAATACGGTAAACCTGAAATAATATTTACTCCTTATATCCCCGATATCGATTATCTTCTTTTCCCTGTTGGGAAAATCGGGGATGAAAGGCCTTGCTTTCCCGGCTACCATATTCCTCGAAACATCCAGTATATCCGAGACAACCGCGCTGGCAGTCGGTTTCTCCCCGGCACCTAAACCATAATAGAGTATGTTGCCCACGAAATCACCCTCAAGCAATATCGCGTTATACACGCCGGTAACGGCGGCAAGCATCCCTTTATTATCAACCATTGTCGGATTCACCCTTACTTCAATCCCGTTATTTTTCTCCTTATAAACGGCGAGCAGCTTTATCACAAAACCGAGTTCTCTCGCATATTCGATGTCAACCTGCTCGACCCTTTCTATGCCTTCGACATAAACTTTGTCCAACTCAATCCATTTGCCTGAAGCGATGGAAGAAAGCAGGACTATTTTGTGCGCGGAATCCATGCCGCTGATATCCAGCTTGGAATCAGCTTCCGCATATCCCTCGCTTTTTGCCGCCTTCAACGCATCCTTGAATGAGACTTTTTCCTCTTTCATCCTGGAGAGGATATAATTTGTAGTTCCGTTAATGATTGCGTATATCGAGAAAATTTTATTCGCTGCCAGACCTTCCCTCAGACCCTTTATTATAGGGATACCCCCGCCCACGCTTGCCTCAAAAAATATTTCGCGGTTATGCGACCCGGCATGCCTGAAAAGTTCTTCCCCGTATTCCGCAAGCAGAGCTTTGTTTGCAGTAACCACGCTTTTGCCGTTCGCAAGAGCCTTTTTTATAAGACTCTTCGCAGGTTCAATACCGCCTATAAGCTCTACCACTATGTCAATCGACTTATCGTTGACGATCGACTCTGCATCCGCCACCAGCATGCCTTCCGGAAGCTTTACCCCCCTGTCGGTCTTTACATCCTTATCAGCAATCCTCACAAGCTCAACAGGCGCGCCGAAATTCCTGCTGAAGACACCGGCGTTTTTCTGGAGATTTTTCACAACGCCCTTGCCGACGGTTCCGAATCCTATTAT
>JAFGBE010000196.1 GCA_016933315.1 Candidatus Auribacterota bacterium | reverse complement strand
CATATATTCCGCTTCAAGATCGGTATATCTGTTGAATTTTTCAAGATACTCGGAAACCGATGATGTCGTATGATGCTCTATATAACCGGACAACATACCGGTTTCCCCTTCAACTTTGACTTCTTCGTGCACCGGCTGGAAAAACCGGCATTTTCCCTTCCTCAAAAGCCGCACGGGGGCATCATCCTTCACGCTGCCCCATCGCATCCTGCTGCCGAAAATATAAACCTTCCTTTTCACCCTGAACGCTTTTTCCGCAGGGTTCTTCCTGGCGGTTTTCAAAAGCTCTTCAGGCAAGCCTTCAGCAATTATCTCGTCCGCATCAAGAAAAAAAACCCAGTCGGAACCGGCCTGATCCAGGGCAAAATTCTTCACGCCGGAATAATCGTCGAACACCCTCTCGAATATTTTACACCCGAGTTTTCTGCATATTTCAACCGTATTGTCTTTGCTGAAGGAATCAACAATAATTATCTCATCGGCAAAAGCAGCGCTTCTAACGGCTTTTTCGATTCTCTTCTCTTCATTTTTGGTTATTATGCAAACACTTATCGTCATTTTTGCCGCCCTTCATTCCCCGCGCAAAATCATATTAAAAAGGTCACTGTCCCTGTACCGCGACTTCAAGCGGTATTTCCTTTTTCTGAACGCGCCGGCCATCATCGGAATAGAATAAATAAACCCGATGAGGTTCTCAGGCCTGAACCGGCACAAAAAATATAACGACCTGGGAATAGCCAGCGCAAGAGAAGCAAAAACATATTTCAGTTCAAGGTTTTTCACCGTAAACACATATGTATTCCGAAAATTTATCACCAAAGATTTACCGGCGCCGAACTTCCTGTTAAAGCTTTCCCCTCCCTTGTGATACATAACGCTGGAAGGTTCATAGTAGCCCTTCCATCCTTTTTTCCATGCCCTGAAGCATATGTCGGCGTCTTCAAGTCTTCCCGGAAGATATATTTCGTCATATCCGCCCAGAGCCTCGAATTTTTTCCTGTCAAACGCCCCGAAACCCTGCTGCATGCTCAGTCCCGGCTTTTCGGAACAGCTTCCGGAAACAGCTTCCGAGCCGAACAACCCGCCCCTGAAGAAAAACCTCGTCAGGTTGCCTTCACACTTCCTGCCGGAGAAATCAAACACTTTAGAGGCAACAAAGAACGCATCAGGCCTGTTTTCAAACACGCCTGTCAGGGGATCTATACACCTCTCATCGAGCTTGATATCATTATTCAACAGGATAACGATATCTTCGCCGACAGTCTTAATGAAATCATTATATGAACAGAGGACTCTGTTTTCAGATTCGCATACCTCCACACAAGGGAACGTATCCTTAAGCCATTTGACGCTGCCGTCGGTACTACTGTTATCTATCACGGATACTTTGCATTGCGTTTTTGCTCTTTCCGCCGCCCTGACAACGGAAGGCATACATTCTTTCATTATATCCAGCCCGTTGTAATTCAATACAATAATCCTGGCATTCAAAGAACTTTCTCCAGTATATCGGCAATTCTCGATGAAGCTTTCCCGTCGCCGTACGGATTGCGCGACTTCGCCATCTTCCTGTATTCCGCCGGAGAATCAACAAGAGAAGAAACGCTGCGCACGATTTTCGAGCTGTTTGTCCCCACTAATTTTGCGACACCGGCAAAAACACCCTCGGGCCTCTCCGTTTTTTCCCTCAAGACAAGCACAGGTTTTCCGAATGCAGGGGCCTCCTCCTGTATCCCGCCCGAATCCGTCATAATGATATAAGCGCTGTTAATCAAACGGAGCATCTCATCATACGCGACGGGGCCTGAAACGATTATTCTCTCATTGCCGCCAAAATATTTCTCTATGACCCTTTTTATATTAGGATTGGGATGCACCGGTATCCTGAAAAAGACATCTCTGTATTTATCCAGTATCTTCAGGACGGCGCCGCAGACATCTTCGGACGGACGGCCGAAATTTTCCCTTCTATGCATCGTGATAAGTATCATCTTGCCGCACCCGTCAGGCCCGCTGATTATCTTCTTCCCGAGCAGCCGGCTGTATGCCCTTAAGGCATCCACAATCGTATTTCCCGTCAAAAACACGCTTTTCCCGGCATGCCCTTCGCAAGCCAGGTTTTTCGCGGAAATCTTTGTAGGCGCAAAGTTAAAATCGGCAACGCATGAAATCATCCTTCTGTTCATTTCTTCTGGAAACGGGCTGTATTTATCCGAAGTCCTGAGGCCCGCTTCGACATGGGCTATCTTTATTTTCCTGTAAAATGCCGCCAGCGCGGCGGTAAATGCCGTTGTCGTATCTCCCTGGACCATTATCAGGTCAGGATGGTATTTATCACAGACCTCTTTCTCGAATTTCGCCAATATACCTGAAGTTATTTCGGTCAATGTCTGGTTTTCCTTCATAATGTTCAGGTTGAAATCAACTTTTATATTGAAGTGCTTGAGAAAGCTGTCAGCCATTTCCCTGTGTTGGCCTGTAGCTATGACATATACCTTAAAATACCGCTTTCTCCTCTTTAATTCCTTTATTACGGGAGCCAGCTTAATAACCTCGGGACGCGTCCCCAGAAGAACCACAATCCTTTTCATATCTCTACCGCCCTCTGAATAATTCGGAATATTTCCTGTCTACTTCTTTTCCTCTGACGATGTAAGCCAGTTTGATTATCCAGACTGCGGTTGCCGTAATCGCCAGAACGAACCCTTCAAAAAGCATAAGATCCGTATCAAAGAAGAAATCTATGATGGCGGCAACCGTAATCATATTCATAACCACATGTATTTCAGTAAGTTTATGCATAAAAACAAATATCTTTTTCGGCAGGCTCTTCTGTTTTTCTGTTTTCCCTTCCGTCTTTACGCCGGTTTTGACAACAATGTCCGCCCGTTCATTCGACAAGCCGTTATAAAACGCCTTATAAATACAATCGTTAATCAACGAGACCATATTTACCGAAAAACACGCTGTCAATCCCAAAATCAAAAACCGAAAATCCACATGCCTGATATAAAGGCCGAGAGCAACACCGCCCAGGACAAGGAAATGGACTATGTAATGGGCGTAAAAATCATAAAATGTCCCTGTCAGGCTGGATGTTTTCCTGTATCTCGCAATCTGCCCGTCAACATGGTCCGACAGGTACCAGAACTGGAAAAAGAAGGCGCCGGCAAGCGTCATAAAAGCGCTGCCGAAAGCAAAACACACGGCTGATATAAACCCCAGCATAACGGTTATGAACACAACCTGGTTTGCCGTAATGCCCGTTGGTATCAGAAGCCTGGTAATATAGAGCGCCATATCCCGGGTTATGAACCTGGCCATCATATTCCCTGTCTTCTTGTAATCTTTCTTCTGGCATATACCCCTTAACTTATCAATAGGCTCAAACATAATAAACTCCCGTTAACGCATCTTGTAAATATTATATACTATCACATTTTCTCCGCTTTTAAACTCGTATCTGCCTATGGGAACAAAATAAGCGGAGACAAAACCATTATCCTGCATAAGGCATGCAAGGTTAAAGCGAAAACCGTCCCCTTTTTCCGGAACCTTAATATTCGAGGAAATAACATATTCCACGCCCGCATCCTTCAGAAAAACGGCTGCATCTTTCTCCGATTGCACCTTCTCGCAGTAATCCGACATATAATAGAATCCGTCCGCCCTGATTGTCTTCCTGTTGATATAAAACCTCTTTATCTCGCCTATCATAAGAACCGTTTTGTCTTCCGGTATATTTTTTTCTACAGCGAAACCCAAACCACAGGTAGGTTCCGTTTTCAGGAGATAATTTTCCTCATATTCGTTTCCGAAAAACAAAGGGGCGGCAGGCGCCGCGTAATAAAGAGCCGTACCGGCAAACATAACGATAACAGACGCGGTGACAGCCGAGAATACGGCAAAGGCTGTCCTGAGGGAGCGGTATAAATAATCAAGGCCCAAACCGATAAGAGGGCAATACATCACCATGCCAGGAAGCAGGAACCTCAGGTTTTGCTTAACAAAAAACCACATGAAATAATACGCCAGGAAACAGGATAACATAATCTTTGCGGTCCTGTTGCGCCAGACCGCAACAACCACAACCGGAAGAAAAGCAAGAGGAACGGGACCTATCTGATTAGCCGTCCCGCCGTACAATTCGGGCCGAAAAACAGCCTTGAACGGAGTAAGTATAAAGGCGTAAAATCCCGTATTGGATGCAGACGCCCTGAATTCACGTGTTACATCATTTCCGAAAACAGACTGCAGGAAAGGGAAAACCGGGTTTCCCCTGATAATATAAGCCCTTATATACCAATGGCACGCTACAAGAACCGCAACGGAAATAAACAAAACCGCATTGATAAAAATACGCCTCATCCTGTTTCTCTTCACCAAATCATTGATTATGAAGGCACCGAAAATCACGCCGGCAATCAGGCAATTCGTAAATTTTGCACCAACAAGGATTCCCGCAAACAGGCCTGCCAGCATTGCAGTCTCTTTCTTGCCCTCTTCGGCATAATCAAGGAATAACATCACCATAAGAGAACAGAAAAACGTTATCGCAACATCAACATATGCGTAGCCCGACTGTGAAACAATTACGGGCATCAAATAGAAAAGGGCCGCCGCCGCCAGAGAAGCTGTCTTCGAAGCAAACCTCCTTGAAATCAGATATATCGAAAACAGGCAAAGGACACCGGCTGAAAAATTAAACATCTTGGCGATAACAGCGTTTTTAAACAGGAGTCCGAACAAAAAAAGCATCTCTATATTCAACGGCCACAGCGCATTGACATCAAATGGAACCGCATATATTCCGTGATGCTTTATGAATTCCTTCGGAAGATTCAGATGATAAACGAGTGAATCCATGCCTGTAGGCGGCGCCGCGGCGGCGATTAAAGCAGAAAAAACAGCAACGGCTAAAATCAACACCAGGGACCACTGGACAACACTCAGCCTCAGCGAGAACATCATCTTCGCCAATCCCGGAAATTCCCTTAAGGATTTCAGTAGGTTTTTAAATCCTATGGCCGCAATGAGAGTCAAAACAACGAGCCCTGTCCAGCTCCGCAGCAGCCCGGCAGAGGCAAAAGCCGACACAAAGAGTATTATCATGCCGAGCCCTATGCCGCACGAAAGCACAAAATCTCGAAGCCGGCTGCCGGAAACAAGCCTCACGGCGCCCAGAACAGTCCTGCCGGCAGAAGAAGCAACCCAGAGGATAAAAACCATAAAAATGGTGTTCAGGAACGCCATTACAATTTACCTCCCGCCTGCGAGTAAAGAAACACACAAAAAAACAGGATAAAGACGAAGACGGCAAATACACACGAGGCCCATATCAGAGACCCTTCTATCCCTTTCTCGGAATAAATGCAAAAAACAAAACAGAGCAAGTACCACAAAAAGCTGATTGCCAAAAAGACATAGAAAAGACGCGGGCGGTAAACCATTTCCACTTTTGAGCGGCCCTCCGGCAGCAAAACTCCCCTGAAAAGCGAATTAACTTTCAGTAATTCAGCCTCTTTCCCGTTAATAAAGACTTTCCAGCCCGGGTAATATAATTCCGAAGTCGCAAGCACGGCAGACCCGGGTTCATTAGAGACATCCAGGGTTATACTGCCGGCATCATACTTCCGGATCTTGATTTCGCTGCTTTCAGACTTCATATTTTCAAACCCTGCGCCGCCTTCACGATTTTTCCCGACATACACACATGGTTTTTTGCCGGACGCATATCGCGAATTAACAATGTTCCCCCTGATATTCCCCTCTTCGGAAAATACGACTTTGTCGGTAATAAAGAAACGGTCAAAATAATTATCCACCGTATAAATACCGCAGGCGCCAAAATCCGAAACATGCCTGAGAAACGGTATTTCAGAGGCGGACAAGACATATTTAACATTAAGGAATCTCAGAAGGTTTATATCCATGCGTAGTATCTTCTCATCGGGGATACGGGAACCTGTCGAATCATCCACCGAACCGAGATCCCCTATGAAATCGCAATAATCTTTCATGACCAGGGGCGTATAACACCCGATGTCATATAAGCTGTAATTTATAGACCTGTTGGGCAGCACTTCAAAGACTTCTTCCGCATTGCCGATTCCCTGCCCTACGAATTCATAAACCCGGAATAAGTCCTTATCCCCGGAGATAAAATCCGCTATCGGAGATTCGGCTTTAAATGTCGCAAGCGGCTCCGTATTTGTCATTATCTTGCATCTGCTGTTAAAAATCAGAAGCTCGCTCATTGAAATAATCAGGAAAGCGAATATGAAAAACCGGCTCATGGCGGGAAATCTTATGTAGGAATATAAAAGGGCCAGGGAAACAAGGAGAAACAAAATACCTGTCAGGATAAAAGGGTTGCGGAAAGAAACATTGGTTTTCAATGTATCGTATATGGGTTCCAGCCTCGCCATATATTCGTCAAGGGAGTGTTTGTGATGGGCTTTGCCGTAAACATTGTTTATTACATATTCACGCCCTTTTTCAAGCCAGAATTCCTTGTGCTTCAAGGCGACATCTGCGGCTGTCAGGAGGGCAATTATAAGTATCACCGCCATAACCCATATATAGAACCTTCTCTTTAAAAAAAGTTTTTCAGCCCCTCTGCCGACCAGCGAACTAATCCCATAAGCAGCCATAACACTCAAAGAGAACCCCGCGAAGAACAGGAATTTAGCGGGCACTCTGAACCCGTAGAATCCTGATGCATTCAATATCAATTTATATACGGGACTATACCTGCCCAGCGCGAAAAGAATGGAGCACACAAAGAGAAAAAGCGCAAATTTCAACTGCCTGTTCATTGCATTCTTTTTTATGAAAAGAACCATCGATAGAGGCACAACACCTATGAAAACCGCGCCGAATGATATCCAGCCCAGATGGGGAAAGACAAGCGTTGCGATACCACACGGGTTGAACGAACCCCACAGGGCAAAATCTATGTCCCTCGCTCCCCTG